>CAUPVH010000012.1:0-11054 GCA_963514635.1 uncultured Prevotella sp.
GTAAGCATGGCAGAGGCAATGAAATTGGGACGATAATACACAAAGCCATCGTTCCCAGCGGTGTTGCCCAGCAGGTTAAGCGTGAACGACAACGAACGGGGAAACGAAAGCAAGTTTTTGAAAGCGAACGAGAAGCGTGGTGTGTTGTAGGATTGGCCGTTTTGGGAAAGGCTTTGCAGACTGGCCTGTGCGGTAAGAGAGGGTTTCCAAATACCGAAAGTTGGGGTGTAGGCCAGCATGATGTTGGTGCTTTTGTAGCTAACGTTGGTGAACGAACTTACCGCTATGGGCGCATCGTCGATCAGATAGGGGCAAAACATCACGGCATCGGTATGGTTTACGAAGTTGGCACTTGCCACAAGGTCAGCATAACGCAGAAGAAGCCCAAGGTCGTATCTATGTTCCGACAGCAGGGCAAGGTTTCCACCCTCGTACTGATAACGGTTGTTGTAGGCCATGCTACCGCGCATTTGCTGATAAGACGGGCGCGAAATGGTGGGGCGGAACGAAAGGGTGGTACCGAATTTACCCTGTGTATAATTAACCGATAGCGTGGGCAACAGACTATTATAACGCTTACTCTGCTCGGTTTGCTTTGTGCCGTTGAGGTGATAGTCGAACGAAACGCCTTCGTATCTAAGCCCTACGTTTAGGCTGAGGTGTTTCCACGCCTGTCCATATTCGGTAAAAAGGGCCACGGCATGTTGCTGTGCTTGGTTGATTGTGGCCTGTAAGTGGGGCAGGTTGATGTCGCTTTGTGGCACAAAGTGCTGCTTGTTGTCGGTGTAAGTGTATTCTTCGCCGAAGGTGAACATGCCGATAGCCGATGTTTTTGTGACGGTTAGCTTCTCGGCCACCATGGTAGATTTGCTGTTGGTTTGGCTGTTTACATAGTTGGTAGTGGCTGCTTCGGTTTCGGTTGTTGAGAGCGCGCTAGATAAATTTACGCGAGTGAAGGAGGCGTCGCCCTCCAATTGCCATTTGTTTTTGTAGGTAGGCGTCTGCATTGTGCAAGTCGCCACTGCTGTTGTATAGGTAACGAGTTGTGGTTAGAGTCTGCTTTCCAGGTTCAAAATATGTTTGGTTGGCTGTTTGGTCGAATGTGGATTTTATCGTTCGCGAGTAAGTGTAGCGAACGCCTGTGTACAAGCTGTTGTTTGGTGAAACGTAATTTATGCCCAGCGAGGGTACGGAATATTGTCCTTGCGTGGTTTGGCTGCCGTCCAACAGGGAGCGATAGTTTTTCGAACGATGGGTGAAGGTCAAGTCGTTGGTTTGTTCTTGGTTGGCATGTCTGTGCACATAGTACATCGTTCCGAAGATGTCGAGCCCACCTTTACGATAGTTTAGCGAGAGATATTCGTCGTGAGAAAAGCGCTTGTTTACACGTGCCGATGCTTGGGCCATGCCCGAAAGACCGTTGTCCTGCGTGCGTATGGTGGTGATGCGCACCACCGAAGTTACGTTCGAGGGGTATTTGCTACCAGGGTTGAGTATCACTTGCACCTGTTTCACTTGGCTCGCCTTTATCTCGGCCAGTTCTTTTTGGTGCGAAAGGCGTCGGCCATTCAGATAAATCAGCGGCGTGCCTCTGCCTAACACCTGCACGGCATCGGCTTGCACGTTGAGAAAAGGCAGCTGATTGAGCACGTCGCCCAGTGTTCCCAGTTTGGCCAAGACACTGCCTTGCACTGTGGCAACAAGTCCTTCGGCATTCATGCGATAGATGCTGGCACTGCCTTGCACCGTCACTTCGCCCAGCATCTTGCTGTCTTCGGCAAGTACGATGGTGCCCATGCCGGTGGTATCGCATGGCAAATAGCGCGTGGTATAACCCATGCGCGACACTTTAAGCAATCCTTTCGTTGTGTTGCTCTCGATAACGAAGGTGCCATAGCCATTGCTCGTTGCGCCTGCAACAAACGAAGAGTCGGCCTGCGACAACAACAATACGTTGGCAAAGGCCAAAGGTTGTCCCGCACTATCTGTAATTTTGCCTGTTATGGTTTGTGCCCAAGCGGCGGGCGAGAGTGGGCCGAATGCCGCTAACATAATGAAAACCAAATTTCTTAGCATTAGCATTGTGTTGAGTGGTGATAGAAATGTGTGGGGTTCCCACTAATGTTTAACGCCTAAATTCTATTGCCTAAGACATTTAATTGCAAAGTTAACAATTTTCGTTCATTATGCCAAGTCAAGAAAACTTAATCATATTACCCTGCGTTATATCTATATGGATGAGATGTGCTACCTTCTGTTTTTGAGGGAAATAATGAAGTGATGCACATCGTTATTTGTAGGTGTTGCGTTGCGTTTTGCGCATTGCAAATTCCTGATGGCTGTGTTTTTTAGAGTGAAAGAATATGCTCTTTTTCTCCTTTTTCAACCTTTATTCGCTTAAAAAGCATTACTTTTGCACCCGACTTACAAAGCGTGAGTTAAGGGGTGCCCGACATTTCGGGCTGAGATGAAACCCTCTGACCTGATCCAGACAATGCTGGCGTAGGAATTCGAAGAAGGATAAACACCCCTTTTGTGTGTCTTCATTCAAAAGGAAAAAATGAAAAAAACAATGACATTGCTTGCGGCACTGCTTAGTGTCGCCACGGCTTATTCGGCCAATCCCAAACAAGAAACACTTGATACGCTTCGCAGTTATCAGCTGCAAGATGTGCAAGTGGTGGCTACGCGCGCCACAAAGAAAACACCAATGGCCTTTACCAACATGTCGCAAGAACAGATTAAACGCCTTAACACGGGGCGCGACATCCCCTTCTTGCTCGCAACCATGCCTTCGGTTGTTACCACCAGCGATGCTGGCAATGGCATGGGATATACCGCGATGCGCATTCGCGGCACCGATGCCAGTCGTATCAACGTTACCACCAACGGCATCCCGATGAACGATGCCGAAAGCAGTCTGCTCTATTGGGTAAACATGGGCGACCTTGCATCGAGCCTTGGAAGCATTCAGGTGCAACGCGGTGTGGGTACTTCTACCAATGGCGCGGGCGCATTTGGCGCAACGGTGAACATGCAAACCGAGAACATCGGACTGCAACCCTGGGCCGCATTCGACCTTTCGGGCGGCTCTTACTACTCGCATAAGCAAACGGTACGTTTCAGTACAGGACTGATGGGCGGACATTGGGGCATCCAAGGCCGACTGTCTAACCTCGGTTCGAAGGGCTATGTAGACCGCGCATCGTCTAAACTAAACTCTTATTTCCTGCAAGCTGGCTATTTCGGCGAGACCACCGTGGTGAAATTCATCACCTTTAACGGAGTGGAACAGACTTATCACGCATGGGATTTTGCCTCGAAGTACGACCAAGAGCAATACGGACGCACTTACAATCCAAGTGGAAAGATGGAGGATGATGCCGCAGGGAACACCCAATTCTATAAGAATCAGAACGACAACTACCACCAACAGCATTACCAACTATTGTGGAACCAATTGATGGGAGAGTACTGGAACTTGAACCTAGCTCTGCATTACACCAAGGGCGGCGGCTATTACGAGCAGTATAAGAAGAACCACAAGCTGGCGCAGTATGGCCTTGATGCCGGTGGAACGAAGGCAAAGAGTTCGCTTGTGCGCGAGAAATGGCTTGACAACTATTTCTATGGAGCAGTTGCCGCATTGAATTGCGACAACAATCGCAACTTAACGGCTTGGTGTGGCGAGGGCTGGAACAGGTATAGCAACGACCACTTTGGCCGCGTTACGTGGGTGAAAAAGCCCGTAGACGACTTTATGCCCAACCATGAGTATTACAACAACAATACGAAAAAGACCGACTATAACGCTTATCTGAAAGCCACTTACGAGTTTGTGAAGGGTCTTAGTGCCTTTGCCGACCTGCAATATCGCTATGTAAACGTGCGCATGGTGGGTCCGGCAGATGCCACAAGCGCAAAGCGCAGTTTCAGTTACGACGTAAACGAAACGTTCAACTTCTTCAATCCCAAGTTCGGACTTAACTACGAGCTGTCGCCCTTGCATCGTTTGTACGCCAGTTATGCCATCGCCCACCGCGAGCCTGTGCGCAGTAACTACGAACATAACATGGATGCAGAGTTGGAAAAACCACGCGCCGAACGCCTGAACGACCTCGAAGTGGGGTACGAATTTACCGCGAAGAACTTCACGGCAGGGCTTAACCTCTACCACATGAACTACAAAGACCAACTCGTTCCTACGGGCGAAGTGAAGCTCGACAAGCCCATTACGCGCAATTTCGACAAGAGTTATCGCATGGGTGTTGAGCTTTCGGCAGCGTGGATGCCTGTTGATTGGTTCCGTTGGGATGCCAACGCCACTTTCTCTAAGAATAGGGTGAAAGACGTAACCGTAAAGCTTACCGATGGAACGGTGCGCACCATTGCTGGCGAAAGTCAGTTGGCTTTCTCGCCTAACACGGTGTTCAACAACGTGTTTACGTTCGATAAGGCTGGTTTCCGCGGAATGGTGATGAGCCATTTTGTGGGCGAACAGAACCTAACCAACACGGGCTTTAAGACGATGCAGACCAAAGATGCAGGCGGCAACATGGTGAACGACTTGATTTCGCTGAAACAATACTTCACCACAGACATCGACTTGTCGTACACTTTCTCGCTTAAAGCCTTGGCTTTGAAGGATGCAACCGTCGGCATAACGCTCTATAACGTGTTCTCTTCTAAGTACGACAACAACGGTTGGGCTACTCCCCAATATCGTTTAGACGGCGCTACGCTTGTTGCAGAAAACACTTGGGGCACGCGCGACAGCGAAGCAGCAGGCTTTGCACCCTCTGCTCCCTTCCATTTCATGGCTAGGTTGGCGGTTACTTTTTAGTAGAGTAGTTGCTTTGAGGAGTTAAGGAGTTAAGTTTAGGAGTTAAGGAGTTACGGAGTTAAGGAGTTAAGCCAAATGCTTTTTGGTGAGTAGTTAAGGTGTTAAGGAGTTATGGAGTTAAGCCAGATGTATAGGTGGCGTTAGCCATTTCTTCACCTTTTCACTCTTTCACTTTTAGAAGTTATGGAGTTAAGCTAAGCGCTTAGTTGCACATTGGTGAACATCCTTATATACTCATCGTTGCCATAATGCTAAGCAATGCTTTACCGCTTTAATGGGCAACTGTCCTCAACAACTTCGAGTGTGCAAATTATCCAAAAAGGCCCTTAAACCCCAGTTCCTCTTTATGGGGAGTTGGGGTCGAGGGGCTTATTAACAAGGCATTCATCTTCGATATTATAACAAAGTGGGTGTGTGCCAATATAATAACAACAAGGCAAATCACTCCCCTCTCCCCTTGGAGAGGGGCTGGGGGTGAGGCTTTCTCCCTCAGGTAGCCTCTCAAAGAGGGGCTGGGGGTGAGGCCGTTTTATAATTTTTCGCGTATGCTTTCTTTCCTTTCCCTTCATTGGCTCGACATCTTCACCACCATATTAGGTCTACTTTACATTTGGTTAGAATATCGTGCGAGCATAGCCTTATGGGTTGTGGGTATCGTAATGCCCGCCCTTGATGTGTGGCTTTATTGGCAACACGGACTATATGGCGATGCGGGCATGGCCGTTTACTACACGTTGGCCGCCATTTATGGCTACGCCGTATGGAAGTTTGGGCGCAAACGCGGACAGACGGCAGGCCAACAGATGCCCATTACACACATGCCGCACCGGTTGTTTGTGCCTACCGTGGTGTTCTTTGTCGTGGCATGGGGTGCCACTTATTATGTGCTGATAACCTTTACCGACAGCAATGTGCCCGCGCTAGATGCCTTTACCAACGCGCTAAGCTTTGTTGGCCTTTGGGCTTTGGCGCGAAAATACGTTGAGCAATGGCTGTTTTGGATTGCCGTAGACGTGGTTTGCACCGGCCTATATATATATAAAGGTATTCCTTTTAAAGCCCTGTTGTATGGCCTGTACGTGGTTATCGCCGTGGCAGGATACAGAAAATGGAGACGAGAGGCAGTGGTTAGGAGTTAAATACGTGATGAAGTTAAGTGGTTGGGTCAATGGATGGCGAATCTCTTAATTGATGACTTATAGGTTACAAGACAAGAAAGTGGCACGCAAAGCTTATCTCATGTGGCCAAAAGTGTAGTGCTGGTTAACCAACAAACTCGCCAGCTTGCCATTGGTCCAACGCAAAAAACGCCCCGAAGTGCATTGCATTTCGGGGCGGTTCTTGTGTTGGGGGTTAAGCCTCTTTCTTCTTTCTTCGCCAATCTAAGTACAGCGTTGCGGCAATAAGCAGCAGCAATGCGGCATAAGAGATGTAGGCGATGGTTTCGGTTCGGTCGATGCTCTTGGGGTAGAAACTCAGCACAACCTCGTACTTGCCTGGCTTTATGGCGAGTGCGCGCAGCAGATAGTTCACGCGCCCCAACTCTATGGGCTGCCCATCTACCGTGGCTGTCCAGCCCGGATAATACACTTCCGAGAACACCAACACGCCGCCCTTGTCGCTCTCTACGCTGTAATGCAGTTGGTTTGGCGCATACTTCTTCAGCTCGGCCTTAGCAATTGTGCCTTGTTGAACGCTCGTTCCCAGCACACTTTCAAAGCGTTTGTCGGCCACAGCCTCGTGTCGAAGGTTCAGTTTTGCCAGCGCATCTAGTTCGTCATTGGCGTTATCCACATACTTCACCTTGTCCACCAGCCACGCATTACCAAAGGCATAGGGGTTTAGAAGTGGCACTTTTTGGTTGTTTTGCAACGGCAGGATAAAGTATTTGGCGTTAAGCATGTTGATAACGGGATAAATCGAGTCGCCCTTTACGCGCGTCATGTCGCCGCCAGCTTCGGCAGCAGACTTCATCAGTCCCTGCATTTCGGGGGCGATGTAAGCCTCAACCAGCTCTTGGTGGCGGCGCATTTTGGCGGCGTGATCCCCGCCAATGCTCTTATGATAATACGAAGTCTCGTTTTCGTTAAAGGTGTTCGAGGCCAAGTTCAGCACCCTATAATCCAAGCTCTTGTCTCGCAATATCAGTCGGTCTGTATTGTCCATTGGCTGTGGTTGGTCGCGAACAGAGGCCTCCACAAACATGTCGTCGTGCAGGTAGCGTTTGTTTACCTGCCACATGTCGATAAGACACAGCAATATTACTGCCCCAACAAGATACTCAGACTTCAATTTCTTGGCCTTATAGAGCAGCAAGAAGGTGGTGCCGATGACGATAATCCAGAACGAACGCCAGCAATCGGCCCTGAATATGGCTTGCCTAACCTGTGTTAGGTCGGCAAGAATGGGGTTGAGTTGCTGTTGCGGAAACTGCGAAAGGGCTTGCAACTCGTCGCTAGAAACGAACGAACCGAAGAATACGCTGGGCATAAGGGCGAACAGTAAGGCCATGCCTGCCGTTAGTCCAAAGCTTGCATACACGTATTTTATTTTGTGCGTGAGCAGCTCGGGCTCGTCTATTATCTTCTTTAAGGCCATTATCGCAAGCAGCGGAATGGTAAACTCGGCGATGACGAGGATGGAGGCCACCGTGCGGAACTTGGCATATAGCGGCATGTAATCGATGAAAAGGTCGGTGAGCCACATCATGTTCTTACCCCACGAGAGGGCAATCGACAGCACCGTGGCTGCCACCAAAGCCCACTTCATCGGACCTTTCACGATGAAAAGTCCCAGTATGAAGAGCATCAGCACAAACGCTCCCACGTACACAGGACCCGATGTTCCGGGCTGTTCGCCCCAATATTGGCCTATCTGCTGATAGAGATAGCCCAGTTCGGGGTTGCCTTTCTCTTGCACAATGGGGTTGGCCGACATGGGAACAGATGCTCCGCCCTTGGTGTTTGGCACCAATAGCGTCCATGTTTCGCCAATGCCGTAGCTCCATTGCGTAATATAGTCGCGCTCCAACCCGCTGTTCGATTGGTTGGCGTTGTTCTTCTTCACCAATTCGCTTTTACCTCGCATCGACTCTTGTCCGTATTGCCACGTGTGGTAAAGCGAAGTTAGGTTAAGGCAAACGGCAAGTGTTGCGCCGATGGCACATGCAGCGGTGGCCTTAAAGAAACGCGCCAGCTGTTTCTCCCTAATGGCTTGCACAAGGTAGGCAATAACCATGAAGAAGATAACGAAGAGGTAGTAATACGTCATTTGCACGTGGTTGGCGTATATCTCGAAGGCCGTAAACATGGCTGTAACAATTAGTCCGCGCACGTACTTTCCCCTATAAGCCCATACAATACCCGCAATCATGGGCGGCAGATAGGCAAGGGCCATCACCTTCCAGATGTGTCCGGCGGCGATGATAATGAAAAAATAGCTTGAAAATGCCCATATCACCGCGCCAAGTGCGGCCAACGACTGCCTGAAATCGAATGCGCGTAGCAATATGTAAAAGCCTAAAAGGTAGGCAAAAACATACCACACATAGTCGGGCATCCACAAGTGGTAGGCCTTAGTTGCGGTCGAGAGCACGCTTGTGCTGGGATACGAGGGCGAGGTTTGGTAGGTGGGCATACCGCTGAACGTGGCGTTGCTCCATCTGGAAGTCTCTCCTGTCTTCTCTTTATGCTTCAACACCTCTTGTCCTGCGCCTCGTCCTGCTGCGCTGTCGTGCTGATAAAGTATGCGTCCGTCTATGGTGGCAGGTATAAAATAGGCGTAGGCCAATACGGCAAAGGCCACAACGGCCACCACATCGAACAGGTATTTTTTTAGTATTTCCATTATGGTATAAATAAAATCAGTTCTGCAAAGATATATATAATATGTGTATTTCGCACCCTTTATGCTGTTAATTTTGACAGAGAAGGGCAAATGTGTGGGGTAAGGGGCGAGTAAAAGCCGTACTTGCAGAGGACCATTAGTATTGATGATGCTGCTTGTGGGCGGTGAAATGGTATGAAAGCGGGTAGGGAAGTGAATGCGATGCCCCGTAAAAACAAATGGTTGTGCCGCTTACCGGATTGGGGTAAGGACACAACCAATGGGCGTTGTATGTTTTAATGGCGATGTTTTAGCCTTATCTAACAATAGTTTTAACGGTCTTTCCGTTGGCCATCTTCACGATGTTCAGACCGCGAACGGGAGCGGAGATGCGCTGACCAGCGGCGTTGTAACGCGATACTTCGGCTGCGGAACCCTCTTGTTGAAGGTCGTAAATAGACGAAGTGTTGAGGGCTTTCACCTCATAGCGGCCTGTTGCAGCAGCACTTTTCTCCGCCAAGCGGGTTTTAAATGGCTCTACCTTGTCGGCAGGAACAAAGAAAATAGTTTGTTTGCTCAGAGTACGGAAGGCTTGATTGCCTAGTTCGGGTACAGAGTTCATTACGTTGAAAGTAACAGTAGAGAGACGTGTGCCAAAGAAAGCTTTTTCGCTGATGCCACTAGGACCACCCTTAAATGTTATCTTTGTAAGGGCTTTGCAGTTCATAAAGGCCTCTTTGTCGATGGAGGTTACTTCGGCAGGGAATTCGATTTCGGTTAGTCCCGATTGGGCAAAGCTCTGCGATTGAATGTTGGAGATATTGCTGGGCAGCGTTATTTTCTTGAGATACATTGCGCCATAGAAGGCCTGTTCGGCGATGCTGCCAACCGTTTGTGGTACAACAAACGATTCGTCTTCGCGTGCGATGGGGTAGAGTTGTAGTTCTGACTGGTCTTCGTTGTACAGCACGCCGTCTACGGCAGTATACGATTCGTTGCCTTTTTCCACTTCGTAGCTTTTGATAGGCGTCCCTTGGAAGGTGTCGTTCTCTTTCTCTGCGAACGATGCAGGAAGGGTAAACATTGTGAGCGAACTGCAATTGGCGAATGCCTTCTTGCCCAGCTTCTCTACCGCAGAAGGGAGTTTAACGTTGGTTAAAGCGCTGCAACCATTGAAAGCGTTAGCACGTATCTCGGTTACTCGGCAGTCTTCTTCGAATGTTACGGTTTCAATAGCTGTGCAATTGTTGAATGCTCCGCTACCCATGTAACTCACTGCGGCCGGTATGTTGACTTCTTTTAGTGCCTTGCAGTTGGCAAAGGCATTGTCGCCGATGTGGGTTACGGCTACGGGGATGGCGCAAGAGGTAAGCGAATGGCAGCCTTCGAAAGCGTTGTTGTTTATTTTCTTGGTGCTGGCTGGCAGTTTCACCTCAACCAGTTTGTCGCAACCGTGGAACATGTACTGGTCTACGAGGTTGTCTTCTGATATGCCATATCCCACATTCGACAGGCCTTTCTTTATGAAGAAGTACGCACCAGAACTCTTTTTGAAACTTGCGGCGCGCAGGTTAAGGCGTTGTAGCTTGCCTGTGTTGATAGGCTTGTTGTCGCCATTGTCCGCACCAACCATCTGGCGGATAAAGAGAATGTCGGCAGTGTTGATGGGGCCAGAGATGGTCAAGTCGGTGGTGTTTTCTTTCTCATTACCACTGAAATGACTGCTCAACGTACCTGCCTCGGTCAGCGTAACGCTCTTTTCTTGGGCGTTGGCCGTGGTGCATAGCATGGCGAAAGCCATGATTGCGAGATGTTTTTTGCTTGTAAAAATCTGTAACATGTATTGTTCTATATATTTAAATGGTTATTTGTTTGTCGTTTGTTTGGGGTTTAACGTTCGTAGGGCAGAACCAGTTTAAAGCCTCTGCCGCGCAACACCACGTTTTGTTCTCGCACCTCTTCAACCGTAAGCTTGTGTTTGCCTTCGCGCAAAAGTGTGCCGCTGAACTCTTCTGGATAGTTCATGCCAAGGCTTACTTCCACCTTTTGGCCAAGCTTTGGCGCAACGATGGCGGGTTTTATTTTAAGTACCCGTCTGGCAGCTGCGGGGCGTGCGCCATTCATCAGCCAAACGCCAATACCCGGTCGGCGAACGGCCATTACGGTGTTCATCTGTTGATAAATACTTCGCGAAGTGGTGCCGTATACACCCACCTTTTGTGCCGACCCGCTGCAACGAACGGTTACTTTAAGCGTTTTAAACTGGCCGTCTTCGCCAATGGCCTTTATGTTTGCCTCGCCTTCGTAAGCGGCAGCAATTTCTAGGATGCCGGTTTTGGCGTTCCATTTGGTGTTGAGTATGCTGTCGGGGTCGTCGATGGTGAGC
>CAUPVH010000013.1:0-10933 GCA_963514635.1 uncultured Prevotella sp.
GTATTAGTGCCGTTACTCGTGGGGCTCGACCCCTCAACTGCGCTCCTCACAGCAGGCTTGGGAACATTTATCTTTCATTTCTTAACGAAAGGTAAGGTTCCCATTTTTCTTGGTTCGAGCTTTGCTTTCATCGCGCCCATCATCGCAGCCAGCAAACAATGGGGCATGCCTGGCACCTTGGCGGGCCTTGTTGGCGTTTCGTTAGTCTACTTTGTGATGAGCGCCTTGGTGCGTTGGCAAGGCAAACGCCTGCTCCGTAAGCTCTTCCCGCCCGTAGTTATCGGTCCGGTTATCATCCTTATCGGCCTTTCGCTGTCGTCGGCAGCGGTAGATATGGCCAAAAGCAATTGGATTTTGGCGCTTGCATCACTGGTAACGGCCATCTTGGTGCTAACCCTTGGGCGCGGACTGCTTAAACTTGTGCCAGTGGTTAGCGGCATTGTGGTGGGCTATGTGCTGGCTTTCTTCATGGATGAGGTAGATTTTCAGCCAGTGATAGATGCCCAATGGTTCGCCCTACCTGCTAGTTTGGCTCATTTTTCGTTGCCGCAATTTAGCTGGGAACCCTTACTCTTCATGATTCCCGTAGCCATTGCGCCTGTGATAGAGCACATCGGTGACGTGTATGTGGTGGGTGCTGTAGCCGACAAAGACTTTACCAAAGACCCAGGATTGCATCGCACGCTTTTGGGCGACGGTGCAGCATGTCTTGCTAGTGCTTTATTGGCAGGCCCTCCCGTCACCACTTACTCGGAAGTTACGGGTGCAATGAGCATCACCAAAGTAACGTCGCCTGCCGTAATACGTATCTCCGCAGCCACGGCCATCGTGTTCTCAGTTATCGGTAAGCTTAGTGCGCTGTTGCGAAGTATTCCCCAAGCCGTGCTGGGTGGCATCATGTTGTTGCTCTTCGGCACCATTGCCAGCGTGGGTTTGCTCAACCTGATGCGCAACAAAGTAGACCTAAACCAAACGCGCAACATCATTATCATTGCTGTAACACTAACTATGGGCATCGGCGGTGCCGTGCTTTCTTACGGCAACTTCGCCATTAGCGGCATCGGCTTATCGGCCATTGTGGGCATAACCCTTAACCTTTGCTTGCCGCAAGAGAAAGAGAAGAAGGAGGAGGAAGAGAAGAAATAGGCCTCGAAGTAAAGGTAAATATATTGTTAAGCGGGTTATAAAAATACCTTTAAGGCGTTTTTATAACCCGCTTAGCTTTGATAGCCATGCGGCAAGAGCAGCGTTCTGCCTCGCGCGTATTATATAATAGGTATAGCTGCGCGTTGCTGGTTGTAACAGGCGTTAGAACTTGTGGTTATCACATCATAACTTGCTTGTTACAACCTATTCAACAGCTTACAATCACCCACTGGGGATTAAGCAGCCCCTAGTGAGTTATTTTATACATTTCTTTTACCACAGGACTATCCTCTGGATATATCTTTGTTACCTTACAAATAATATCATTCACCAAATAATGTTTCGTTTTCTCCATAATACATTCCATCCAACCTTCGTCTGGAAGACTGCGCCAGAAATCGTGATCATTAAAATCCATATCAAGTTTCACTTCTAGTATAACCACAGTGGGATTTTGAGAATCAATATCGCTCGATGAATAGTCATAAAAAATAACCCCTCTTGTACGTTCTTCTCCCCAAAGTTCAGCACTAACAGTAGACATGTGTTTTATGGGAAATCCAGCGGTTTCCAAATAATGAAATAACTTATCAGCAGGTTCGTGCAAGTAGGCTTGCTTGTTTTCAACCAGATTTTTTGCATACTTGATGGCTTTCTCGTGCAACAAAGTCTTTTTACCTTGTGCGAAAAGATTGGTTGAGACCAATGCCAACAACCATACTATCATCATTAATCGTTTCATATCATTGACATTTTATGGGTTTGTATGTTACACCTCCGTACCATTTTTACTCTAAGCCGGTTTTCATCAGCTAAGTTTTTCGTGTTAAGAAGGGGTAAGTGGGTTTCTTACGTACTTTATAACTGTTATGTTAGTAATGCAAAGTTAGTGAAAAAACAAATCGGTTGTTATCTTTTGGGTATATTTCTTTATAAGGAGTTTACAGACCACTTTGGCTATAAGCTGTTTTTAATTAGTAAGCCACATGTTTGTTGACTGGTAAACTTGTTAACTCGTCAACTAGTAAACTCGTTGCTGCAAAAGGGAAGACAAAATGCAGGTAATGTTCTAAAGATGGCCTTAAAAAGAAATGTGCTAGGCTGAATAATAGTAGTTTATTACCCCCTGATTATCTTTTATTCTCCCTAAAAACACGTAACGAACAGCGCGAATTTGTAAAGTACAAAGACGTAATGTAACAAAATGAATGGCCGTTAAAAGAAAAAATAAAGGTGAAAAGACGGCATTAGCCATTTTTTCACCTTATATTGTTGACAAGATGACAAGATAAATAGTTAACAAGATGACGAGTTAACGAGTTGACAAGGTGGCAAGTTGACCAGTTGACCAATTAGTAGGCGCAGCCATTTTTTCACCCTTTCGGCTTTTCACGCTTTCACCTTTCCCCTCTCTCGTCATTGAATAACCTAACGAGAAAGTTCACTTTTCAGTTCGAACGTTAGGTTGCCACCCTTCAAAAGCTCTTCGTGCGACACGCGATAGCCTTTAAATGGCTTGTTGCCAAGGGTGATGGCGTTGATGAAAATGTCGGTGGGTAGTTGACGTTTTGCCTCGATAACCAACTCGTTGCGTCCCCATTGTTCCTTGTCTAAGTGAATGGTTACGCGGTTGAACACGGGCGATGAGAGCGTGTAGGCTGGCTCGCCGGGGCAGTCGGGGTAAAAGCCCATCATGTTAAACACGAGCCATGCCGACATCGTTCCTGTGTCGTCGTTGCCTGGTATGCCGTCGGGCGCGTCCTTAAAGTACTTGGCCATCAGCCGATGCAGTTCTTTTTGCGTGCGCCACTCGTCGCCTTTGAAGTACGAAAACAAGTGTGGATAAGCAATGTCGGGTTCGTTGGCGGGGTCGTAAAGTTCCTTGTCGAACACCATTTGCAGCTTTTCCACAAAGTTTTTTTGTCCACCCATCAGTTTGGCAAGCCCCATTACGTCGTGCGGAACATAGAAAGTGTAGTTCCAAGCGTTGCCTTCGTGAAAGCCCGGACTAGGCTCGAAGTTCTCGCCTTGCTTGGGATTGAAGGGCGAATAGAACTTGCCGTTGGGCAGAATGGGCCTGAATGTGCCGTACTCTTTGCTATAATAGTGGCGATAACCCAGCGAACGGTTGTAGAACAGTCGCGCATCGGCTTTCTTTCCCAAGGCGTTGGCCAACCGCGAGAGGGAGTTGTCGGCGATATAGTACTCTAACGCGTGCGAAACAGAATTGTCGTACTGTTCGCGCAGCGGCACATAGCCCAGCGAAAGGTAGTCGTCGTTGTCTGGACGAAGCAAGTTTTGGGGTCCAGGAGTGGTTGCGCCCTTGCGCATAGCCTCGTATGCCGTGTTGATATCATAGCCGCGCAGCCCTTTAAGCCACGTGTCTACGATAACGGGAATGGCTGGGTCGCCCTCCATCGTATAGGTTTCGCGGCCGTATAGCTCCCATTTGGGCAGCCAACCATGCTCGCGATACATGTCTATCATGGTGCGAACCATGTCGCGTTGGCGGTTGGGATAAACCAAAGTAAGCAGTTGGTGCACGTTGCGATAGGTGTCCCACAGCGAAAACACGGTGTAACGGTTGCCTTCGCGCATGGTTTTCACCTCGCCCGTTTCAAGTGTTGGGTACTGCCCGTTAACGTCTTGCAAGACGTTGGGGTGCAACAAAGCGTGGTATAAGGCCGTGTAGAACACCGTTCGCTGGTCTTCTGTTCCGCCTTCCACCTCTATTCGCGAGAGGTCTTTGTTCCAAGCGTTGCGCGCTTCTTCCTTTATTGTGTCGAAATCTTTGCCCCCTTGTTCGGCATCGAGGTTCTCGCGGGCATTGGCCATGCTAACAAACGATACGCCCATACGTACAACAACAGGTTCGTTACCATGGCTATCGAAGTTGAGGTACACACCAACATCGTCGCCAGCTATTTCTTTCGTGTAGTTGGTATATAACTTATACCTGCCGTTATCCTTATCCCATTCGGCCTCAACTCCCGTCATGGGGCGTTGTTTTTTCCAATATCCTGCTGCCGTTGGCTTGGTGTCTACGCGCATAACAAAATAAATGGGGAACACGGCTTGTGGGTTGTAACAGAACGTTCCCAGCAGTTTCACACCCTCGTATTCGGTTTCGCTCACGCGGCGAACCATCGCTCCCGACTCGTTTGTCAGTCCTTCGCCCAGGTTAAGCAAGATGTTGCTCTTGCCTTTGGGAAACCAAAAGCGCGCCATCGAGGTGCGCGGGGTGGCCGTCACCTCGGTGCGCACATCGTAACGAGGTAGGAAATTGGTGTAATAACCTGGCGATGCCTTTTGCATCATCATAGGACTGCCATACGCTTTGTAGTCTACTTCGAGCTTACCTGTTGTGGGCATGAGCAGTAGCGAGCCCAAATCGGGGCAGCCAACGCCGCTAAGGTTTACGTGAGAATAGCCTGTGAAGTAAAAGTTGTGGTACTCGTAGGGCGTAGACCACCAACGCGCATCCTTATCAAACTTGTTGTTGGCGGAGCCCATCACGTTGAAAGGCACTACCGACATCAAGCCGTTTGGACACACTGCACCTGGGTTTGTGGTGCCGAAATTGGTTGTTCCGATAAAGGCGTTAACGTAATCTACTGGCTGTTTCTCGGCCTTAGCCGTGCCAGACTGCAAGAAAGCAAAAAGCAAAAGCGCCGCACAAAGGCTGTAACGTCCAAGGGTACGCAGCGCAAAAGATGGTTTGAGGGAATGATTTATGGGCATGTCGCTCTATTAATAATGGTTTTTAAGTGGGCAAAGGGCAAGTTTCGGGCTCGCGCTTGCAGCCCCTACGGGCGTGGCTAGCATGCCCAATGGCACACTGCCGCCACCGTTTCTTGCCTTTGTCTTGCAAAAATACGCAAAATAAGCCATACCTACAAACATTGGTTGCGAGTTTGTTAGGAGGTGAGTTTGTGAGTTTATGAGGAGATAAGGGGTTGAGTTTGTGAGCTGATGAGTTTGTGAACGCAAGCTACTTACAAAAAACGGGGCGCACAAACGCGCCCCAATAAGTTTGCCACACTGCCATTTAGCCATGCAACAGATGTATTTTGCTATAACTTTCTGCCAAACAAAGGTGTATTATCCCTTCGTCAGCGTCTTATCATTTTTCATCAGATATTCGGCAATCTGCACGGCATTGAGTGCTGCGCCCTTGCGAATTTGGTCGCCGCTTAGCCACAACGTCAGTCCGTTTTCATCGGCCAAGTCTTTTCTGATGCGGCCAACAAAGATGTCGTCTTTACCTCCCGTCTCCAACGGCATGGGGTAAACGCCGTGCGAAGGGTCGTCTTTCAGTGTGCAACCAGGTGCGGCGGCGATGGCTTTACGTGCCTCTTCTACCGACAACGGGCGTTCGGTTTCAATCCAAACACTTTCCGAATGCGACCTAAGCGAGCTCACCCTTACACACGTTGCCGAGCACTTGGCGTCGGTGTGCATAATTTTTTGCGTTTCGTGATACATCTTCATCTCTTCCTTTGTGTAGCCGTTATCGGTGAAAACGTCTACCTGCGGAATCACGTTATAGGCCAGTTGGTGCGGAAACTTGCTCACCGTGGGCTCTTCGCCGTTAACCAATTGGCTGTATTGTGTTTGCAATTCGGCCATAGCAGCAGCACCTGCGCCACTTGCGCTTTGGTAACTAGACACGCGAATGCGCTTGATGTGCGACAGCTTTTCAAGCGGTTGCAACACCACCACCATCATAATCGTGGTGCAATTGGGGTTGGCCACAATGCCGCGTGGGCGGTTCAATGCGTCTTCGGCATTGCATTCGGGTACCACTAGTGGCACTTCGGGGTCCATACGGAAGGCACTTGAATTGTCTATCATCACCGTTCCGTGTTTCGTAATGGTCTCGGCAAACTCCTTAGATGTACCTCCGCCAGCCGACACGAAAGCGATATCCACGCCGCGGAAGTCATCGTTGTGCTGCAAAAGCCTAACAACATGCTCCTTGCCATTAAACATATAGGTTTGACCTGCGCTGCGTTCCGACCCGAAAAGCAATAGTTCGTCGATGGGAAAGGCACGCTCTGACAATATCCGCAAGAACTCTTGACCCACCGCGCCACTTGCGCCTACAATTGCTACTTTCATTTCCTTCTCTTTTAAAATAATGATACATTGCATTGCAAATGTACAACTTTCCACGTTTATACGCATCTTTTTGATATATTTTTTGCAACTTTGCAGTGATAAAGACAAGCAACGCCGCTGCCAAAGCATGGCGCAAGCCGTCTGGATGTACCCAAGAAAACCTAGCACAACTAGCTTTTCTAGCTACAAACGCCCTGCATCATCAACCCCCAAAACCCCATAAGCGAAAGTAAAATGTTCTCTGCCTTCCCCATAACCGACCCCACGTTGATATTCTTCATCGTGATGCTCATCATCCTTTTTGCCCCCATCGTGATGGGCAAATTGCGCATTCCCCACATCATCGGCATGGTGCTGGCAGGCGTTGCCGTAGGCGAATATGGGTTCAACATCTTAAAACGCGACGACTCTTTTGAGCTTTTCGGGCGCGTGGGCCTTTATTACATCATGTTCTTGGCCGCACTCGAAATGGACAGCAGCAGCCTTAAACGCAACAAATACCGCTTTATGGTGTTCGGCTTGGCCACGTTCATCGTTCCCTTCGTGCTCATTTACCTCTTGGGAACAACGTTTTTGCATTACAGCATGTCTGCCTCGCTGCTCTTGGCCACGCTCATGGCGTCGAATACACTTATCGCCTACCCCATCATTGGCCGCTACGGACTTCAACGAAACTCGGCCGTATCGCTCAGTGTAGGCTCCACCATGATTGCCTTGTTCCTCTCTTTGGTGGTGTTGGCCATGATAGTGGCCGCCCACAACGAAGGCGGAGGTGGGCTGTTTTGGCTTTGGTTCGTGGTAAAAGCGGTGGGATTCTGCGTGGCAATGGCCTTTTTCATCCCCCGACTAACGCGTTGGTTTCTGCGCCGATACAGCGATGCCGTGATGCAATTCATCTTTGTGATGGCCATTCTCTTCCTTAGTGCGGCCGTTTCTTCTGCCATTGGGCTCGAAGGAATATTCGGTGCGTTCCTTGCCGGCCTTATCCTTAACCGCTATGTGCCGCGACTTTCGCCGCTGATGAACCGCATCGAGTTCATCGGCAACGCCATCTTCATTCCCTATTTCCTTATTGGTGTGGGCATGCTCATCAATCTTCGCCTGCTGTTTCAAGGGCAAGGCATCGTTTGGGTGGTGCTGGCCATCACCCTTGTTGGCACATTGGGCAAGGCCATAGCGGCCTACATCACCAGTTGGCGTTTCAAAATGCCCGCACCTTCTGGGCAAATGATGTTCGGTTTAACCTCTGCCCACGCCGCCGGAGCTATCGCCATCGTGATGGTTGGCATGCACTTACAGGTTGAACCTGGCCGTTATCTCATCACCGACGACATTCTTAACGCCGTGGTTATCATGATTTTGATAACCTGCATCATCTCTTCGGTGATGACCGAACGGGCTGCCAAGACCTTTATTCTTAGCGAAAAGAACATACCAGCAAGCGAAATAAACGAGCAAGACGACGAAAGTATGCTCGTACCCGTGAAGTATCCAGAGTACGCCAACCGACTTATGGGCTTGGCCATTATGATGCGCAACCCCAAACTAAACCGCGGTATCATTGCATTGAACCTTGTTTACGACGACGAGAACATGCGCGCCAACCAAGAAAAGGGGCGACAACTGCTAGACCAAGTGTCGAAATACGCCGCCGCCACCGACGTGCGAACGCAAACGCAGGTGCGCATTGCGGCCAACATTGCCAACGGCATTAAGCACGCCTTTAACGAGTTTCATGCCTCGGAGATTATCATCGGCTTGCATACGCATAAGGATGTGTCGCCAAAGTTTTGGGGACAGTTCCACCAAAGCTTGTTCAACGGACTGAATCGGCAGATTATCATGGCGCGTTTAAACCAGCCACTAAGCACCATCCGTCGCATACAAGTGGCCGTTCCCTCGCGTGCGCAGTACGAACCGGGTTTCTATCGCTGGCTAGAACGTCTGGCGCGCGTGGTGTTGAACCTCGAATGCCGCATCGTTTTCCACGGTCGTCAAGACACATTGGCACTTATCAACGAGTTTGTTCGCAACCGCCACGCCTCTATGCGTGCCGAATATGCGCTGATGAACCACTGGAACGAACTGCCCTCGCTGGCTGCCACCATCGCATCCGACCACCTTTTCGTGGTGGTTACGGCACGAAAGGGAACCGTTAGCTATAAAGCTGCGCTCGACAGACTGCCAGATGAGATAACCAGACATTTCTCTGGAACCAATCTGATGATTGTGTTCCCCGACCAATATGGCGACGATATTGAGGAACTTACCTTTGCCGAGCCACAACATACCGAGGGCACCAGTGCCTACGAGGACGTTGGAAAGTGGGTGAAGAAGTTGAAGAAGTAGTCTGAGTTGTAAAGTAGTAAGGAGAAAGTAGTAAGTAGTAAGGAAACAAGGAGGAAGTAGTAAGTGATGAAGAGAAAGGAGGAAGTAGTAAGAGAATAAGGAGGAAGTAGTAAGTGATGAGGAGAAAGAAGAAAGTATTAAGCAATGAGGAGGAAGTGGTAAAGCAATATGGAGTTATTTGAGGAATTTAGCCAATATCTTTATGGGGTTAGCTGGCGCGGTTACAAGTTAACGAATTAACAAGAGTATTTGCCACTCTGCCTCATAAGCATTTGCACTTACTACTTTACTACCTTACGACTTTACTACTAAAAATATAATTCATTATGATAACAATAAAATCTATAACCAAGAGCTTCGGCTCGTTGCAAGTGCTTAAAGGCATCGACTTGCAAATCAACAAGGGCGAAGTGGTGAGCATCGTTGGACCTAGCGGTGCCGGAAAAACCACGCTGTTACAAATTATCGGTACGCTAGACCGACCCAACGGCGGCGAAGTGGTGGTGGACGGTGTGGACGTTGGCACACTATCGAGTAAGAAGTTGAGCGACTTCCGCAACCAACACTTGGGCTTTATCTTCCAGTTTCACCAGCTGCTGCCTGAGTTTACGGCTCTCGAAAACGTAATGATACCAGCCTACATCGCAGGTAAGAAGAAGAGCGAGGCCATGCAAAGGGCTAACGAACTGCTTACCTTTCTTGGCCTTGCCGACCGTGCTAACCACAAGCCTGCCGAACTATCGGGGGGCGAAAAGCAAAGGGTGGCCGTGGCGCGCGCACTGGTTAACGAGCCTGCCGTGGTGTTGGCCGACGAGCCTTCGGGCAGTCTGGACTCGAAGAACAAGGCCGAACTACACCAATTGTTCTTCGATCTGCGCGACAAGTTCGGCCAAACGTTCGTCATTGTCACGCACGATGAAGAGCTTGCCAAGCTTACCGACCGCACCATTCATCTGCGCGACGGCATGGTGGAGCGCGATTTGGCAACCGAACAACCATCAGAAACAGCTGAACAAAACGAAGAAATGGCATTGTAAGCGGCCTTTGAAGTTGGCAAGTTTACGAATTTGTCCGTGGATTACCCCCCAAACGGACTTGAATTTTCGTAAGCTTGCCAACTTATAATATAACAAATGGCCTTAAAATGGCGTGCAAAAGGGGCGAACTTAAACCCCGATGCCCCTAACAACAAAACTAATGCGTTTGGAATGGTACACGAAAGGCTATCTACTTGCAACAAAAGAACATCATACCAAAACAAGTAACGCCATCAAAAATAAATAAAAACTTTTTACAAAACACACATTTCCTGCCGCCCATTCTAGAAAGCGAAACAGCCAAAAAGCAAGAAATTAGACCAAATTTTGCGGTCTAAGGCACCTCCACCGTTGTCCAATTTAAGGAAACACAATGCGTTTTGCAGCGTTTTACCTTTCTAGATTGCACGCCGATCGTCATTTTCATCACCCCAAATCCATGCTAAAAGCAGCAAAAAACCACTTTTTAAAGCAGCTTTTAGCCCCAAAACACGTCTGTTTTCATTCAAAAGTCATGATAAAACGCTCTAATTCCAGTGCATTAATATGCACTTGTGCACACCATTTGCCCCATCTAGCTCCGCGTTTTGGTGCATTTCACCCCGCGTTTTGCTGCATTTTGCACTGCGTTTTGGTGCATTTTGCACTGCGTTTTGCACCATATTACCTCGCATTTAGCAGCAAAACGCACTGCATTTAGCGGCATTTTGCATTGCGTTTTGCTGCAAATCGCAAGTCGCGCCATAGAGATTGCATATTAATGTAACAAAAAATGGGGCTGCATACATGTATATGCAACCCCATTTTGTATCAAAAACAACTCGCGCAAGAATCGAAAATTTGCAGCCGAGTGGACGTTTGGTTGGAAAAACGGCAGCCATTAAGCGAAACCTTGTGCTGAATATATGACAAGTTTGAGGAGTTAGTTAAGGAGTTAAGCCAATTGCATTGCAGCTTGTGTTTATAGATGGTGTCAGCCTAATCGGAGAAGTCCGACTGGTCTGACTGGTCTGACTGGTCTGACTGGTCTGACTGGTCCGACTAGTCCGACTAGTCCAAAAACCAGAACGACCTAGAAATCTAGAAACCACTAGGCACCTTTAAAGGCGCAGCCATCTTTTCACTCTTTCACCTTTTCACCTTTTCACTCTTTCACCTTTTACCTTTTACCTTTTCACCCTTTCACTCTTTCACCTTTACATATACCCCAATGCGCGGAGCACATCGTTAAGGTTAGCCATAACCATTAATATAATAAGGATGGAAATGCCTGCATACTC
>CAUPVH010000014.1:0-10859 GCA_963514635.1 uncultured Prevotella sp.
AAATAGACACTGGTGTTAGTGGAAGAGTGGCCGAAAAGATGGCCAATATCATGGCCGATATGGGCAAAACAGATAGGCAGGTGATTGCCATTACCCACTTACCACAGATTGCCGCGCTGGGTACAACCCATTATATGGTGTCGAAAGAAGAGACCGACCAAGGCACGGTGAGCCACATGAGCCTGCTCAACCCAAGCGAACGCGTTGGCGAAATAGCCAAGATGTTGAGCGGTAGCGACGTATCGGCCGCGGCCATAGACAACGCCAAGACACTGCTTGGCATACAATAAAAATACAGAAACAGTA
Organism: uncultured Prevotella sp.; assembly: GCA_963514635.1. GTDB lineage: Bacteria > Bacteroidota > Bacteroidia > Bacteroidales > Bacteroidaceae > Prevotella. The sequence goes on from CAUPVH010000014.1 coordinate 307, forward strand.
ATATATGAAATCAGTTTTCTTATCCTTGCTCTTCACATGCTTTGCCCTCGGTGCACAAGCACAGTCGGCTAATGTGCAGAAAGTTTTGAAATCGGTGTTCAGTCTCACCACATTTAAGAAAGACGGAAGTCTCCTTGCCTCAGGTAGGGGCGTGTTTGTGGGAGCTAATGGCGAGGCGGTGAGTACGTGGGCTCCCTTTGTTGGAGCCGACAGTGCCATCGTGATAGATGCCAATGGCAATAAGCACACCGTAGATGTAATATATGGTGCAAGCGAGGTTTACGACCTTTGTAAGTTTAAAGTTAACGCCATTACCACGCCCGCACCAGCCGCTAAAACCCAAATGCCTGTGGGGGCGCGTGCTTGGCTTGTGCAGTATTCCACAGGAAGAGCGCAAACAAGCGCATTGAAAGTGAAGAAGGTCGAGCCGTTTATGACCGATTGTTACTTCTATCAGTATGACGGACAACCCGAGAGCCTACACGTAGGCTGTCCTGTAACCAACGAAAAAGGCGAGGTTATGGGCTTGTTGCAGCACTCAAAGCTCAGCGGCGACTACAATTCTGTTGACGTTCGCCTGGCCGAAACCTTTAAAACCACGGGCTTGTCGGTAAACGAACCCATCTTAAAGCAAACCACCATACGTATGGCCTTGCCCGATAAGCAAGACCAAGCCTTACTTATGCTGATGCTCGAGGCTGGGCAAACGTCGCCCTCGCGCTACCTGCGCTATGTGGAAGACTTTATCCATAAGTTCCCTAAGTCGGTTGAAGGATATGTCTCGAAGGCCGAGTTTTATCTCGCCCAAAACGACTTTGGCAAGGCCAACGCCACCATGCAGACGGCTTTGAGCATGGCCGACAAGAAAGATGAGGCACATTATAACCTGGCCAAACTTATCTATCAGAAGGAGATTAAGCAGGCCAACATGCCTTATCCGCAATGGAATTTAGACCTTGCATTGGCCGAAACAAACAAGGCCTACGCCCTTAACCCATTGCCTTTGTACAAACATTTGGAGGCACAAATCGTCTATTTCAAGGGCGAATACGCCAAGGCTTACGAGCAGTTTATGGCTCTGACGAAGACCAACCTTCGCAATGGCGAACTGTTTTACGAGGCAGCGCAGTGCAAACAACAGCTAAAAGCACCCTTCGCGGAGATTTTAACCTTGCTCGACAGTGCCGTAACTGCGCAAGATGCCAACCTTTCTGCCCCTTACGTGTTGGCTCGCGGCACGGCTTTGCATGGCGCACAGCAATACAAGAAGGCAATAGCAGACTATAATCGCTATGATAGCTTGATGTTGGGGCGTGCCTCGCACGACTTCTATTATACCCGCGCCTTGTGCGAAGTGCAGTTACGTCAGTTTCAACAGGCGTTGAACGACTTTGCCCACGCCATTGTCCTTAATCGCGCAGAGCCCACCTATTATGCCGAGTTAGCCCAATTGCAATTGCGCGTTAACCAGAAAGACGACGCCGTTGCTACGGCCGACTTGGGCTTGCGTATCGCTCCCATTTATCCCGACCTTTATCTCATTAAGGGCTTGGCCTTGGTAAACGACAACAAAAAGGCAGAAGGCCTGGCGGCATTGAACAAAGCAAAGGAACTGGGCGACACGCGCGCCGATGACCTAATAAAGAAGTATAAGTAGAAACGAACGTGGGGTGGGGCGCGTAAAATAACAACAGGCGGTACTCGGATGGACTTCGCTTACCTATGTGCAACCGCACGAAGAACGCCTTGCCTCACGTCCTTTCGCACCCAACGAACAACCCTTAGGCAGCACCAGTTGCAGTCACTCATCGCATAATGGAACAACAATATCCCTCCGCCCTCTTAGAAAAAGCGGTGTCCGAATTTAGTAGGCTACCAGGCATTGGCCGCAAAACGGCCCTTCGGCTGGTGCTGCATTTGCTGAAAACACGCGTTGAGGACGTGGAGTCTTTTTCCTCATCCATCCTCAAAGTGCGTAAAGACATTAAGTATTGCCAGCTTTGCCACAACATCAGCGACACCGAAACGTGTGCCATCTGCGCCAATCCACGTCGCGATGCGGCCACCATTTGTGTGGTGGAAAACATCCAGGACGTGATGGCCATTGAGAATACGCAGCAATACAACGGCCTATATCATGTGTTAGGAGGCGTTATTTCGCCTATGGATGGTGTGGGACCGAACGACATTGAGATTAATTCTTTGGTTGAACGAGTGGCAAAAGGCGGGGTGAACGAAGTGATATTGGCACTGAGTAGCACGATGGAAGGCGACACCACCAACTATTATATCTCGCGAAAGATTGCCCCTTACAAGGTGAAGACGAGCGTTATTGCCCGTGGCATCTCTGTGGGCGACGAGATAGAATATACTGATGAGGTGACGCTTGGCCGCTCTATTATCAACAGAACATCAATAGGAGAAACGTAGAAGGTTGAGGTTTCTGAGTTTGTAAGTTCGTGAGGTTATGAGTTTACAAACTCATGAACTTACAAACTCACGAACTCATGAACTCAAAAACTCAAACAATATGAAACCCCAACAAACGCTCAATATCATTTTTTACACCTGCATTGGGTTGTCGTTATTGACAGCTTTGCTGTTTGAAACCAACACGCTGATTGGCGGATGGTGGGCCGACAACCGCTCGGCCGACTTCCTTTGCACCGCAATTCTCGAACTACTTTCGCTTTGTGCCATCCCCGTGGCGTTCCGTTTGGTTCGTCCTGGGCATTCTAACACAGGCCGGATGAGTTACGATTGCCGTGCCATATTGCGCCTTGTGCTGTTGGGATTGCCCTTGTTGCTCAACACCTTTGCCTATTACGCCTTCATGGGTGTACCCTTTGGCTACATGGCCATTATCCTTTTTCTCTGCTTACTCTTCGTAGCGCCAACCCGTAATCGCTACGAACGCGAGAAAGCTAGTTTGCAAACCACCGACAACAGCCCCGAAAATGCCTAAACTTACGGTGGTTATTGTTAACTATAACGTGAAGTATTATGTGGAGCAATGCCTGCGTTCACTTCGTAAAGCCTTGGCGGGTGTGGATGCCGAGGTGTATGTGGTTGACAATCATTCGCACGATGGGTCGGTGGAATACCTGCAAGAGCGGTTTCCCCGGCTAAACGTCATTGCCTGTATGCACAACTATGGCTTTGCCTACGCCAACAATGTGGCCATTAAACAGAGCCAAAGCGAGTATGTGCTGCTGCTCAATCCCGACACGTTTGTGGCCGAAAACACCATACAAACGATGCTAAACTTTATGGACGAACATCCACAAACAGGTGGTATTGGCGTGCAAATGCTCGGTGCCGACGGACAAAAGGCGATGGAATCTCGCCGTGGTTTGCCCTCGCCAATGGTGTCTTTCTATAAAATGAGCGGACTTTGCGCCCGTTTTCCGCAGAGCAAACGTTTCGGCAAGTATTATCTTTCGTATCTGCCGTGGGATGCTCCTGCCCGCATCGAGGTGATAAGTGGTGCGTGTATGATGGTAAGACGCGAGGCGTTTGACAAGGTTGGGCTGCTAGATGAAGACTATTTCATGTATGGCGAAGATATCGACTTGTCTTACCGCATACTCAAAGCAGGTTACGAAAACTGGTATTTGCCGTGCCAAATACTTCATTATAAAGGCGAAAGCACCCACAAATCGTCTTTCCGTTACGTGCATGTGTTTTATCAAGCCATGCTTATCTTCTTTCGCAAACACTATCGGCACACGCGCTTTTGGGTGTCGTTGCCCATCAAGGCGGCCATATATTTCAAGGCGTTAACAGCCTTGTTAAACATCCAGACGCGTGTTTTGCGCCGCGCATTGGCCTTACGCCCACGGCGAAAACAGCAGCCTGCATATCGTTTTTTCGGGTCGCAGACATCGTGTTTGGCTGTCCAGCAGATGGCTAAACGCAAGGGATTGAGCGTGGAATGCACCGTGGCCAACGAGCAAACGCTGCCCTTGGGCCACGCCACAGCCGCAGAAACGCTTGCGCAACCCACCGTAATGGTTTACGATAGCAGTGTGTACCGCTATCAAACCATTCTCGAAATCATGTCGAAACATCCTCAAAAGAACGTCACCCTTGGACTTTTCAACCCCGAAACGCAATTGCTTATCACCACTAACGACATTATCAAATGAACCATCCCATAGTAAACTTGCGCGCGATGGAACCCGAAGACCTCGACACGCTTTATAAAATAGAGAACAATCAAGCACTTTGGGCCGTTAGCGCAACAAACGTTCCGTATTCGCGCTTTGCTTTGCACGAATACGTAGAGACCAACACTAACGACATTTATGCCGACAAACAGGTGCGCATGATGATTGATAATGGGGCTGGCGAAACCGTGGGCATCATTGACTTGATGAACTTTTCGCCCCAACATAGTCGTGCTGAAGTGGGTATTGTTGTCATGAAACCTCATCGCCACAAAGGATACGCCACGGCTGCTTTGACAAAACTTGTGGCGTATGCTAGCCAGACGTTGCACCTTCACCAGCTGTTCTTGGTGGCCGAATGCGAGAACGAAAGCTGTTTGCGGCTGTTCGAGAAACTAGGCTTTGTGCAAACGGCTCTGCTTAAACAGTGGTTACAGCTGAAAGAGGGCGTGTATAAGGATGCTTGTTTAATGCAGTTGTTTTTGTGAAAACGAGTTCTTGGTTTTCGGTAAATAGCTATTAAGCAGGCGTTATGATAAAATGCGTTGTTTCAGTGGTCATTATCAATTGGTCGCTGTTTGTCCTTGCTTTGTACATTCCGATTGTCTTCTCGCCTAAAACGGTTTGTTTTTAAGTCTATTGTGTACACGTTTGCCTCTTCGGCCGTTGCACTTTCTACATCAAAGTTTAGCCAAACCGTCCACAATTTAGCTTGTTTAATGTCCATATAATATAGCTGTTCGCAGCACGAAAGCGTATTGGCGTTGTTGTAATACTCGTAACATAGAATGGAGTCTGAAACCAGATTGTTTGCTGACAACAAGGCGTAGACCTTGGTATGTATTTCTACATCGTCTTTTTTATGATAGGTTTTGAATTGCAGTTTATGTGTGGCATCTATATTAAAGGTAGCACTTGCACCGCTTGAAAACAGCTGATTATAGTTTGTTTTCAGCTTTTCTAGTATGCATTCGCCGAACCCTTCTGCACACGAAGCATTTACTAGGCTCGAAAAATTAGGGTCGGCCACCAAGCTGTCTCCCAAAATCGGACTGCCGTTTTTGCTTGTTTTGTCTAACACGCTCATAAGGTAAGCCGCCGTATTCTTGGGTGTACGTTGTATGTCAAAGCTGTCTACCTCTGTCCATTCCCCGTTTGTTAGCAAGTATGTTTTATAAACGGCGTTTGTGTCGGGCAAGAATTCGTCTGTCGTTGTCATCTTGACCATGGCTTTGTTTAAGGCGATAACGAACACGTTATATAGCTTTGCGTTTACCTTGATGTGGCGTTCAATGCTTTTGGCATATAGTTCAATACGACCTTTATCTTTCCCTTTCCAAAATCCTTCTTTGTTGTATACGTCCCAAAAACTGCGTTCCTTTTCCGTTCGAACGACGAAATAGACGGTATAAAGTTGTGTGTGCGTTTCTCCAGAGAAGAAAGGTAACATTGGGCTTTCCCCATCTGTTAGCGATAATGGGGATGTTCTGTACCTGCTGTTCATAAAGTCTAAGGGGAACAGGCCAGCGGAATAGACGTGGACGAGCATGGCGAATAGCATTAAGGCAGAAACTAGATATCTCCTATTAATTATTATTGTCGTTAATCGCATATTATATAAAGTTGGTGGAATAAAATGGAGGCAGCGTTTATGTTTTGTCTCTTAGTTGGCAGGTCGAAATGCAATGTCAGGGTTTTGCCCTTTGCTTTGTAGCCTTTGCAAATGTAATATTTTCTTTTAGAAAGATGAAGAAGTGCAACGAAAAATTTGCTGCTATGGCGGAAACTGCGTGCCATCGGCCACTTAAAATTTTAAATGTGTGCTTAAAAAATGCGATAAACATTTTGCGGTTTCAATAATTATATCTACCTTTGCACCGCAATTAAGAACAGTAGCTTAACGAGGTGCGTTAGTTCAGTAGGTTAGAATGCCTGCCTGTCACGCAGGAGGTCACGAGTTCGAATCTCGTACGCACCGCAAAGTTAATGTTCGCATATGGAAAGGTGCGTTAGTTCAGTAGGTTAGAATGCCTGCCTGTCACGCAGGAGGTCACGAGTTCGAATCTCGTACGCACCGCCATACGAAAGGAGCAAGAGCAATCTTGTTCCTTTTTTGTTTTTGGGCTAGTCGAAAGCTGCTTGGGCATGGCTCAATGCTTGCTCTTCGTTTTACAGGCAAGTAGGGAAAGTGCGCAAACCCTAACACCTGGCAAGAGTAAGCCACACTTTCCATAATTATTTCCTTTTCAGCGCATGTTTACCGCTGCGTTGCAAGGGCTTTACAGTTTATCCAACGCCTGTTTGATGTCGGCCAAGATGTCTTCCACGTCTTCGATGCCCACCGAAAGGCGGATGAGATCGGGCGTAACACCAGCCTCGCGAAGTTGTTCGTCGGACAATTGCCTGTGCGTATGACTGGCAGGATGCAGCACACAGGTGCGCGCATCGGCCACGTGCGTAACAATGGCAATCATCTTTAATGCGTCCATCCACTTCACGGCAGTGGCCCTGTCGCCCTTCAAACCGAACGAAAGCACGCCACACGAGCCGTTGGGCAGATACTTTTTCGCCTTTTCGTGGTTGGCATCGTCTTCCAAACCGCAGTAATGCACCCATGCCACATGCGGGTCGTTATGTAGGTATTCGGCCACTTTCTGCGCGTTTTCGCAGTGTTGCCGCATGCGTAGGTGTAGCGTTTCAAGTCCGATGTTGAGCAGAAACGCGTTTTGTGGGCCAGGTATCGAGCCGAGGTCGCGCATCAGTTGAACCACCATTTTCGTGATATAAGCCATCTTTCCGAAAGCCGTGGTGTAGGTAAGGCCGTGGTAAGAGGCGTCGGGTGTGCACAATCCTGCGAATTTTTCGGCGTTCGTTTCCCAGTCGAAGTTGCCGCTATCCACCACAACGCCGCCAACAGCGGTGGCATGTCCGTCCATATATTTCGTTGTAGAGTGGGTAATGATGTCGCATCCCCACTCAAAGGGGTTGCAGTTGATGGGCGTGGCAAAGGTGTTATCCACAATCAAGGGCACGCCATTGCGGTGGGCAATGCGTGCGAACTTCTCAATATCTAGCACCGCACAGCTGGGATTTGATATCGTTTCGCCGAAGAGCAGCTTGGTGTTGGGGCGGAAAGCAGCCTGTATCTCATCATCCGAGGCGTCGGGATGAACAAACGTGCAGGCGATGCCAAGCTTTTTAAGTGTTACTGCAAAGAGGTTGAATGTTCCGCCGTATATCTCGCTTGAAGAAACGAAGTGGTCGCCCGCCTCGCAGATGTTAAACACGGCATAGAAGTTGGCAGCCTGTCCGCTTGATGTGAGAACTGCCGCCACGCCACCTTCTAATGCAGCTATTTTCTTCGCAACAGCATCGTTGGTTGGGTTTTGTAAGCGCGTATAGAAGTAGCCTTCTTTCTTCAAATCGAAAAGCATGGCCATCTCTTCTGTGTTGTCGTACTTGAAAGTTGTGCTTTGAATAATGGGCAATACGCGGGGTTCGCCGTTCTTAGGTTGCCATCCAGCCTGTACGCATAAAGTCTGTTTCTTCATCGTTCTGTTGTATTTTAAAGTTGTTGCTAGTACTGCTTGCAGTGTGCAAAGTAACTAAAAAAGAGTGAGATAGACAAGGAAGGAGGGACATAATATGGGTGAATGTTGGTAGTGTGTATGGAGTGGTGGCGTGAACCGCAGTCACACGAAAATTCTTTTGCAAACGTTTGTCTTTACGATTTATTACGTTAAAATACGAAAAAAATATCCGAAAAGTTTGGTTTATTCGATTATAAGGCCTAAATTTGCGAACACTTAATTCGATTTTGAGATTGTCAAAATCACATTCCGAGGTTGGTAGCATCCTGCACCAACCTCTTTTTGTGTGCCGTTATTTCGCATTGTTCATCTGCTAATAACCACGCTTTCAAAATTGTTACAGGTAGCCCTTCCCTGTCTTATTGCATAAATGCTTGCGCGCCAACGGTTGGTCTGTTTCTCGGTAAAGCGCAGTTTGGTTCGCCTTTCTTCGCTTTAATAGGGCGATTTACGTTAAAACATTTGGTAAAGACCGCAAAAATACATAACTTTGCAAAGAATTTTTAACGCAAAAAATACAATAACTAAATAGTAGAGCCTATCGACAGAACTGTACTCCATATCAAAACCATTAGAAAATGATTAAGATTAGCGAAATGACCGACGAAGAATTGGCCATGTCTTACGTCAATGGGAACAACAAAGCTTTCGACTTGTTGCTTGAACGCAACCAATCGAGGCTGTTTTCTTATATCTTGTTCATTGTACACGACAGGAGTATGGCGGAGGATTTGTTTCAAGAAACGTTCGTTAAAATCATCTCCAAACTTCATGAAGGTAAGTACAGTTCTAGCGGAAAGTTTGTTTCCTGGATGCTGCGCATTGCACATAATGCGGTGATGGACTGGTACAGGCGTCAGAAGAACGAGAAGACGATGGAGGTATACAATGAAAACGACCTCTATGGCGATTCGACTAGCGTTCTCGACGCGAATATCGAAAACCACTTTGTTAAAGAACAGGTGTTGCGTGATGTGCAACGCATGATGAACCTTTTGCCAATCACTCAGCGAGAGGTTGTATTTATGCGTTTCTACCAAAATCTGTCGTTCAAAGAGATAGCCGAACTCACCAATGTGAGCATCAATACGGCCTTGGGCCGCATGCGATATGCCGTGATGAACATGCGCCGAATGGCCGCCGCCAACGGTGTGGCACTGCAATTAGACTAAAAAAAATAAGCACTAGCAAACACGTCTGTGGCCGTATTTTGCTGCAAATACGTGCGCCAATGCCCATGACATCAAAACGTTAGGCGACAAACAACACGTGGCCCCAACATCGTTTGAAAGCCTTTGAAGAGCCTTGAAAATACCCCCGTTGACAGGGCGTTTTCTCAACGCGATGACATTTTTCTCCAACATAATAAAGGTTCCGTTTCGAATTGCTCGAAACGGAACCTTTATCATTTAGCGTTTAGCACAATACTATTTCCCTATCTGTCAGCCTTGCCAAAGGGCCACTTTACCCCTTGCCAGAGATGTTTGCACATCAATAAGACGCTGGTTGGAGCTGCCACGAAAGCGCAATCCCACATCGCGAAGTGAGCGAACAAATGGACCGTCTACAAGAACGTCAAGCTGTTCGAGCAAAGCCCGCCTGCCCTTGTCTTTAAGTAAGGCCTCGAAAGTAAAGCCCGTGTAGCACCAAATGTCTTTCTTCGTCTGTCGTTTTATCTCTTTGGCCAATGCCGTAAACGCCTCCGCTTGCAGCATTGGGTCGCCGCCGCTGAACGTAACATTGGCAAACGGGTCGGCCTTAATCACCTGCATGATGCGCCCGATGTTCATTTCTTCGCCGCCATCCCTGTTCCACGATTGTGGGTTATGGCAGCCTTCGCACGCGTGAGTGCACCCTGCACAATATATGCAGGTTCTAAATCCGGGGCCGTCTACGGTGGTGTCTTCAATAATAGACAGCACGCGCAATGTATATTTGTTGTCAGCCATCATCGTGTTGTGCTTATATGTATCCTATTTCGAAAGCGACGCACCCTATCAAGCGCCACTTCGATGTTTGTTTGTAATGCGTGTTCTGCCTTACAAGCTGCTGCCACGCTCGTTTTATTGCGTGCCTCATTCCGTTTCGTGTATCACCCTGTCTTTCAACTCGGCCAACTTACCGCTGTTCCACCTGTCTGTTGTTCCAACAAGATAACCCGTAATGCGTTGCAACCTGTCTAAGTGCTTGCTGCCGCATTGCGGGCAAACCTCCAAGTTGGCCTCAGCATTTTCAAATCCGCAGTCTAGGCAACGGTTTCGGTTATGGTTTACGCTGCCATAGCCCATGTTGTAGTGGTCCATCATGTCTACCACGTTCATGATAGCTTGCGGATTATGCGTGGCGTCGCCGTCCATCTCTACATAAAAGATGTGTCCAGCCCTCGTCATCTCGTGGTAAGGTGCCTCCACCTCGGCCTTATGGCGTGCGCTACACTTGTAATATACCGGCACGTGGTTCGAGTTGGTGTAATAGTCGCGGTCGGTAATGCCTTCCAATACGCCAAACTTCTTGCGGTCTACCTTGGTAAACTTGCCCGATAAACCTTCGGCAGGCGTTGCCAGCAAGCTGAAATTGTGGTGATACTTCTCCGAAAACTCGTTGCAACGGCACCGCATGTAGTCTACAATGCGCAACCCCAGCTGCTGTGCCTCGTCACTTTCGCCGTGATGCACGCCAAGTAAGGCTTTAAGGCATTCTGCCAAACCGATAAAGCCGATGCTTAAAGTGCCTTGGTTGATAACCTTTTCTATGGTTTCGTTGGGCGAAAGCTGCTCTGCGCCCGACCATAAGC
>CAUPVH010000015.1:0-10664 GCA_963514635.1 uncultured Prevotella sp.
TATTCTAGGTTTTCTAGTTATTTAGCTACATTAGGCCTGCTAGTTCATCGGTGGTGCGCAGCCATCTTTTCACTCTTTCACCTTTTCACCCTTTCACCTTTAAAAGGTGCGCAGCCATCTTTTCACCCTTTCACCTTTAAAAGCTGGCTAACGCCTTCAAGGCATTTGGCTTAACTACTTAACTCCATAACTCCTTTACTCCTTAAAAAAATCCCCACAACACAAGGCTGCGGGGACTCTATAAAATGAAAATATCTCACAAAGAGCGTTGAAACCGAAGTTTACAAATCGCAGATTGGAGTTTGTTTTTTATTCGGCACGGAGCGTAAAGCGCTTGAAGGCCACAACGGTGAGGTCCTTGTCGGCAGCTTTAAGGTATTGTGCAACGCTGAGTTTAGAGTCTTGGATGAACTCTTGTTCAAGCAGACAGCTCTCCTTAAAGAACTTAGCCATACGTCCCTTGGCGATGTTGTTCACCATTTCTACGGGAAGTGCGGCAGCCTTCTCTTCTGCCACTTCTTTCTTGATGCGGCGGATTTCGTCGGCTTGTGCCTCAGTTATTTCACCTTTGGCAATGCCTTCGGCGATGTGCTCCTCGTTTTCGGCGATGTAGAGGTTGAAACCAGCCTTCTTCAAGGCAGCTTGTACAGCCTTTTCTACTTGCTCTTCCTTGGTTTTTTCGATAGCCACTTTCTGCTCCTCGTCCTTAACCGACTGGGGAACGCTAGCCTCATCCAGTGCGATGGGCTTCATTGCAGCCACTTGCATGGTAACAGCGTGACCCTCTTCGGCAGCAGGCTTGTTGGTTTGAACCATCGTGCAGAGCAAGTTCTTGTTCATGTGGTTGTAGGTGTAGATGTTTTCGCCCTCGATAAAGTTATATCCATCGAGTTCCATCTTCTCGCCAGTGATACCCGAACGGGCAATAACAGCGTCTTCAACCTTTGTGCCGTCGGCCAGCGTAAGCGCTTTCACCTCGTCAAGGCTCTTAGCCTTAGCTGCAACGGCAGCATCGAGAATGTCTTGCGTAAGCTGAATGTAGTCTTTTCCATTAGCCACGAAGTCGGTTTCGCACTTCAAGGCGATGATTGCGCCAAATCCGTTTTCAGCTTTTACGAGCACACATCCGTTAGAGGTCTCGCGGTCTGAACGCTTGGCGGCGATAGCCTGACCCTTAGCGCGAATAATCTCTATTGCCTTCTCGATGTCGCCATCGGTTTCGTCGAGTGCTTTCTTACAATCTGCCAAACCAGCACCGGTGAGTTTGCGCAGCTTTTGTACGTCTGCTATTGAAACAGCCATAATATATTCCTTTTCTTTTTTGTTGAGTTGAAAAAAAGAAGCGGCGCGGGTGGTCAACGTCGTGCCCCTTTGCCGCTTCATATTTGTTTGTTAGGCCTCTTCTTTGGTCTCTTCGGCTACTTCGGCCTCGGCCTTAGCCTCTTCCTTACGAGCCTTTTTGGGGGCGCGTGGGGCTTCTTCGGCTTGTTCGGCAGCGGCCTTTTCGTCGGCTTTCTCTACCTTACGTTCTTCCAAACCTTCGGCGATGGCAGCGCAGCAAGCGGTGAGTACCACCTCGATGCTGTCTTTTGCGTCGTCGTTAGCAGGGATAACGAAGTCGATGTCGCGTGGGTTCGAGTTGGTGTCGACCATTGCGAACACGGGGATACCCAAGCGCTTAGCCTCTTTAACGGCGATAGCCTCCTTCATGACGTCTACCACGAAGAGTGCGCTAGGCAAGCGAGTGAGGTCGGCGATAGAGCCAAGATTCTTCTCTAGTTTGGCGCGTTGGCGCGTTACTTGTAGCAACTCGCGCTTAGAGAGGTTGGCAAATGTACCGTCGCTCATCAGCTTATCGATGTTTGTCATTTTCTTCACAGCCTTACGAATGGTTGGGAAGTTGGTGAGCATACCGCCCGGCCAACGTTCGATAACGTAAGGCATGTTTACGCTGGCGGCTTTTTCGGCCACAACGTCCTTAGCTTGTTTTTTAGTAGCGACAAACAGGATGCGCTTTCCCGACTTAGCTATTTGTTTGAGAGCTTCGGCAGCCTCGTCAACCTTAGCCACAGTTTTGTGGAGGTCGATGATATGGATGCCGTTGCGTTCCATGAAGATGTAGGGAGCCATTGCGGGGTTCCACTTGCGGCGGAGGTGTCCGAAATGGCAACCGGCCTGTAACAGTTGGTCAAAGTTTGTTCTTGACATGTCTTTGTTTTGTTTGATGTTTACTTTCTTTTTAATTCTGTTTGTATTTAGAACCAACGGGCAGGTAATCGCGGCCGAGGCCGTTGTCGAGTCGTGTCCGTTTAGATACTAAACGTTGTTCAGCTTGTATTTGTTCCATCTGTTGTGGCTTTGCTAGCCCTGAAAAGGCTTAGGCTGCACAAGGGGCGAGCCTTAGGCGCAGACCAACAAGCGAGGGATGGAAGGCAGACACATTAACGCTTGCTGAACTGGAAGCGACGACGAGCCTTGGGCTGACCTGGCTTCTTACGCTCAACGGCGCGCGAATCGCGGGTTAGGAACCCTTGGTCTTTCAGGGCTTTCTTGTCTTCCTCGTTCACCTTAACCAGTGCGCGGGCGATGGCTAGGCGCAAAGCTTGGCTTTGTCCGGTGTAACCACCACCGTCGAGGTTAGCCTTGATGTCGTATTTCTCGGCTACTTCGAGCAGTTGCAGTGGTTGTTTAACCACGTACTGCAAGATGGCAGAGGGGAAATATTGGTTGATGTCTTTCTTGTTGATCGTTATCTTGCCAGTACCTTCCGAGAGGTAAACACGAGCTACAGAGCTCTTGCGGCGACCAATTGCATTTACTACTTCCATTTCTTTTCCTTATTTATACTGGTTAATGTCGATGGCCTTAGGCTTTTGTGCAGCCTTATCGTGCTCGGTTCCTTCGAAAACATAGAGGTTGCCCAGCAAATGGCGGCCTAGGATGCCTTTGGGCAGCATGCCTTTAACGGCGTGACGGATGATGCGGTCTACGCCACCCTTGCGCTTACGCAATTCGGCAGGCGTGTTAAAGCGCTGTCCACCGGGGTAGCCAGTATAGCGTGTGTAAACCTTATCGGTTTCTTTCTTGCCTGTGAAAACCACTTTGGCGGCGTTGATGATAATTACATTGTCGCCACAATCAACGTGGGGAGTGAAGTTTGGTTTGTATTTGCCGCGGATAAGCTTAGCTACCTTCGAGCAAAGACGGCCCACCACCTGGTCGGTAGCGTCGATAACCACCCACTCTTTCTTAGCTGTTTCCTTATTAGCGGAAATAGTCTTGTAACTTAAAGTGTCCATTCTAATTTTTAATTGATACTACTAAAAAACATTTTTCGGTTTTCGCAGCCGATTCACTAACCGTCAGGCTCGGCCAAAAGCATGACTATTAACACGGTTGCAGCGGAGGCTCTAAGTTCACCCCCAATAATAATCGGACTGCAAAGGTACATATTAATATGCTTTAACTAATAAGTGCGACAGCTATTTAACTTTATCGTTATGTTTAATTAACAAAGTTTAGCTATTCAAGATAGCCGATTGGGGGTAATGCAAATTACACCACCGTTAGGCTTGTGGCGCAGCCCCATGCGTTGTTATTCCTATCGGTCACGATAAATCCATCGCCCTTATAGCCTTATTGTAAGCCCCATGCCCACTTGTCTGCGAGGCACATTTCTCATGTCGAACTCATTGGTGAAGTACATATAACGGTACTTTGGCGTGCCATCGGCCAGCACATCATTGCAAAACAGGCGCAATGTGGCCATGTCTTTGAGAAACGTCCAACGCAAACTCATGTCCACTTGCATGCGAGCAGGCAATTCCCAAAGCCCTTGTTGCGTTTTGGTTTGCCCGAAAGCGTCTACCGACAAAGCGATGTTGGGCTTGGTGCAAAGCGTGGCCACACCCGTGAATTGCGCCTCGCCATGAATGATACGACTGTTCACAGCCTCTTCCCACATTCTGGCTTCGTGCTTATCTCGCGTCCAAGCACCACCCAAAGTAAGGCAAGTATAGAGCCACGAACCAAACTGATGTGGCATAACAGCCTGCAAACCCACCTGCTGATGGCGGTCGATATTGCAGTTCTTCAGCAGCACATAGTCTAGAAAGCTATTGGCATAAGGCTGTTGCATGACACGTCCCGAGGCACGATTGTACCAAGTTCTGAACTGGAAACCGCCCTTCGTTACATACGAAAGCTGTGCCTGATAATGCAACGAAGGCATTGGCCATGAGTCGCTAACGGTGTACAAGCGTCCGCCATTGTCGGGTTGCGAGATGCCGTTCAGGTCTGAATAGTGCGGATAATCCCGACTTCCACTCACGCTCAACGACAAAACGTTGCCTTCGCAGGGTGCGTAGCTGATGCTGAAAGTGGGCAACGCGCGCCATTGCGTTGTCATAACGTGATGATAGTAATCGGCAGACAAAGACACTTCTGCCGATAGTTTCTCGCCAAATCGTTTGCTCACGCCCACATAAGCGGTAGTGAAATGCTCCTCGGGATAATGCCACGACACGCTGTATTCGCCCCTCGCTTGGTGCCGCCTATGCACCACCGAGTTGTGTTTCACCTTCTTAAACCATGCACCATAGTTGATGGTCCAGCCGTTGTTCAGTTCGTGTTCGCCTGAAATATAGGCGCGCCAGAGGTCTGTCCGAAGGCTATCGGTCACCAATAAATTTTCTTTCAATAGTCTGGCAAACCACGGACTGTAATCTGGATCTAGTGTAAAGGGATTAACGTAACCCATCAACACGTGCCTTTCGGGTGCACGATAGAAGGCGGCCTCTATGCCCAAGCTAATGCCCAAAGGCGTTGCATAGTCTATCCTTGCATTGTGCAACCACGCCTTTGCCTTACCATCGGCATAACCCAAGTGCGAATCTGTGTTGCTAACGCTTAGGTCGTTGTTGGTGTTAAAGCCCTGATAGGTGGCACTTAGCGTGTGGCGCGCGCCAAAAGTATAGGTCGCCGCTAGTCGATAGCTGTGTTTGCTGGTTGCCGTAAGTCGTTCTTGCGTGTTGGTTATGTCTTCGTAACTAGGCGAAAGCACTTGGGGTATGTCCGTTCGTAAGGCATCGAGAACCCTGCCGTGGCTGTGTAGGTAGCTCAGATCGAGCGAAAACGCCCCTTTGCGATAACTGCCTGATGCCCTTTCGCCGAACAATGTGCGATGCTTAAACGCGATGTCGCCACCCACTTCGGCCGCAAACGGTCTGCTTTCTTCATTTCCGCGCTTAAAGGTAAGGGCGATTAGGGGTGCGTTGGCTTGCATGCGCGCAGCAGGATTGTACACAATTTCCACCCGTTCGATGCCGCTTGCCGGCATGGCGCGCAGCAATTCTTGCAGTTGGTTGTAGGGAATGTTCTGCGTTTCGCCGTTGATAGACACGGCAATGGCGCGTCCGCCGAGCGTATAAACACCATTTTGCACGGTTATTCCCGGCAGTGCGCCAATGGCATCGTAAACGTTCTCCACGCCTTTTTGTGCTACAAGTCGCGGCAAGTCGTAGCTAACGGCATGGTTCAAATGCTGTTCTTCTGTTTGTGCTTGCGCACTTGTAACGGCCAAGGCAGATAGTGCAAGGGCTAAAAGGGCGGTCAATGTGTTTCTTTTCATTTGCATCTGTGTCAGGTGATTGCTTGTTTGGGGTGGCGTTTGTTTTAAGAAAGACGTCGTTTCATTCCGCTTTCTTTCGCAACTAACCCCTGCAAATTTATCGAATTTTCGGGTTTACGCCAATGTTTTATGCAGAAAAGTTTAGCGCAAACTACAAATTCTCTGCTGTTGTAAACCCTTACCAACGCTTGTTTCCATGCTTGGCAATGGCTTATGCCCATGCCCATGCGGAGGAACTTACATGCTCTTTTATCTCGCCAGTTCCTAGCGTGTTTCAATTGAATTTGTTGTCAAAAACACGATGGATGACTTGCATAAGTCCATAGAACGTCGTACTTTTGTACCAAAAGTCTAAACCAACAATCAGGCAAATGAAACAACGCGCATTGCACCTACTGTTACTCTTGCCCTTCGCGATAGGCGTTGCGGCTCAATCGAAGCTGTACAATCAGTATGGATTTATCTACGCCGATGCCATGCTGAGCACCCCAAACAAGGCCATGACTGTGCAAGCGATGATAGATACGGGCTGCTCGCTGTGTATGATAGACTCTACATACGCCGTAGATTCGTGCAAAATACAGTTGGGCGCAACGGAGAAATTTGTTCTCAGCGCAGACAACGAACGCGTAAAGACAAAATGGTTACGCTTGATTCTATTTCGTTTTGCGGTAAAACGTATAGAAATGTTGCTTGTTTGGTTTTCAACATTGCCGAAAAGCTGCAACAGTACACGCCCCAATTCATCATCGGGGCTAACATTCTGAAACAAGACCTGTGGCTCTTTAACCTCAAAGACATGCTGGTACAACGAAACCTCACCGGCAAACGCGCGCCCGACTATACATTAAAATGGAAGAACCACAGGCATTATGCTGATGTTGGTCGCGACCTCATCACACTTCATGCCGAGATAAACGGCATACGGGGGCGATTTGTGTTCGATACGGGTAGCCGAAACAATTATGTTCCAAACAACATCAAGCTTGCACCTACACGCGAAGTGGAGAGGGAAACGGCCAGTGCATCTAGAAAGCTGCGCAAACTGGTGGTGAAAGAATGCGAGAACGTTGCCGTTATCTTGGGCAAACAGCACTTTGTGTTAGATTTCAGACTGTTCGACCGTAGCGTTGGCACCTTGAACTTGTCTTTCCTTAAAGACCGTTCGTTCTTGCTTGACTACAACAAGCGGACAATAACCGTGCTACGCTAACCTCACATGCCCGCCACGCGCTTGTGCGTGCAATGTGGTCTCTGGGAAAGGTATTATCCATAAGGCGAGTGAACCATTACGGCGGTTCTTTGGCCTGTTGCAACGACTTAAAAGAAAAACGTGTATAACATAACAACATATCATCATTATGGCAGCAGACATATCAACATGGTTGAAACCCGAAGTTAAGGCAGAGGGTTTAAAACAAGAGGGCGGCATCTTCGTATATATGGATAACGACTTTGTTAGTGGGGATAACCACAAGTACATGAAGATGTACGATTGGATGTCTTACGTTTACGATTTTGGAGAGAAATGGCTAGGGCGGCTTAAATATGGCGGAGCTATCGACCAATTGCGCTCCCAACTGATGAGCCGTTTGGAGTGGCGAAACAACATCTCCGTGCTATACGTATCTATTGGTACGGGAGCCGACTTGCACCACCTGCCGCAGGGTGTCGACCTCAAAACGATGGAGTTGGTGGGTGCCGACATTTCGTTGGGCATGCTTAAGCGGTGCAAAAAGAAGTGGCAGAAGAAAACAAACTTAACGCTTGTGCAATGTCCTGCCGAACAACTGCCTTTTGCCGACAATACTTTCGACCTTGTTTTCCACAACGGAGCCATCAACTTCTTTAACGATAAGGCTCGTGCAATGAACGAAATGCTGAGGGTTGCGAAACCTGGGAGTAAGATTCTTGTTGCCGACGAAACAGCCGACTTTGTGGAATCGCAGTACAAGAAGAACGTTTTTTCAAAGTCGTATTTTGAAGGTAAGACGGTAGACTTGCACGAAATAGAGCGGTGTATCCCACCTTCGGCCGAAGAAAAACAAACAGAGCTGTTTTGGAATAATCGGTTTTATGGCATCACTTTTAGAAAAAGCGGGGCGTAAGCGGCTCGCCCCCTTCTAGCTTACTAAGCCAAATGCTCGTTAAGTCGTTAACTTGTAAGCTGCCATCTCGTCTTTTTATCTTCTTTTCAGTGTGTTTTTTCAGATTAGGTAGCCAACATGTTAATAGGCGCAGCCATCTTTTCACCTTTGCAAGTGGACAAGTTAACAGGTGGGCAGGTGGGCAAGCGAGCAAGGCGCAGCCCTCTTTTCACCCTTTCACCTTTTCACCTTTAAAGGGCGCGAGCCATCTTTTCACCCTTTCACCTTTTCACCTTTGAAGAAAAGTGTGCCCCAGAAGTAATATGTTAACTCCTGGGGCTAATTAAACAATAGAGAGAGATAGCTGATGAACGAATAGTTGCATTCACACACATCACGCGTTCACCGTAAAAAGTGCGATTATCCAGCCACGTTCCCTTGCAGAGAGCCATCAGGCCTTGTTCCAACGCGGGAGCTTGCGCGACGCACATCAACAACCACAATCAGGCCACCATGCCTTAGCAGTGCGCCACACTTGCAAAAACCAACATTGGCAATGATGCTGGGATTAGCAACGTAGCCGTTCGCAGACCGTCCCAGCCTCAGAATAGCGCACAAGCATGCAGGCGCCACCAATTAAAGCCAATCTGAAACGGTCTTCTTTTTACGTTGCTAATATACGAATTTTATTCATTCCAACAAAACATTTTGACGTAAAAATATCTAATACAGAAGAATTTAGATAGTTTAAGAATAGGAAATAGGTCGTCCAAAACAGCCCAAAGATGGTGAAGAAAGAGGAGAAAAAGAGCTAGATGGAAATGGGTATAGATGTTATGTACATACGCGCATACGCAAATAAATCCCACTCCACCTTTCGTTTTTGTAAAAAATCTGTGGTATCTTTGCATTTTAATGCTAGGGATGAAGCCCCAAAAGGGCTAACATTCCGTACGTTTTGGCTAAGCCAATAGTTAACTTGTAGATGTGTATGGCAACTTGTAAACCGCCATTTCGTAAACTTGTTAACGAAGAAAAGAACAATTATCGACTATGGACAAAATACTTGTTACAGGTGCAAGCGGGTTTATCGGGAGCTTTATCGTAGAAGAAGCACTTAACAGAGGCATGGAAGTGTGGGCGGCCGTAAGGAAAAGCAGCTCCAAAGAATACCTCCAAGACAAGCGCATTCGTTTCGTGGAGCTTGATCTGGGCAATGCCGAACGACTGAAAAGCCAACTCAGCGGACACCATTTCGACTACGTGGTGCATGCTGCGGGAGCAACCAAATGCTTGCACCGCAACGACTTCTACCGAGTAAACACTGAGGGAACGAAGAACTTGGCCAATGCCGTGATAGACTTGAAAATGCCGCTTAAACGCTTTGTGTTCATATCTTCGCTCAGCGTTTTCGGTCCTGTACGCGAACAACAGCCTTACGAAGAAATACAAGAAACCGACCAACCCATGCCTAACACGGCCTACGGACACAGCAAGTTGTTGGCCGAACAATACCTAGATTCGCTTAATCCCAAGAACGAAGACGGCGAAATAACCGATGTGGTGTTACCTTACATCGTGCTAAGACCCACCGGCGTGTACGGTCCACGTGAGAAAGACTACTTCCTCATGGCCAAAAGCATCAAGCAACACATCGACTTTGCCGTGGGATACAAACCGCAAGACATCACTTTTGTGTACGTACAGGATGTGGTTCAGGCCGTTTTCTTGGCTCTCGACCACGGCATGAGCGGCCGAAAATATTTCCTTAGCGACGGCGGCGTGTATCGTTCGTACGATTTCAGCGATCTAATCCACCGCAATTTGGGCAAGCCTTGGATGTTGCGCATCAAGGCACCCGTATGGTTCTTGCGCGTGGTTACGTTCTTCGGCGAGTACATTGGCCGAGCAACGGGGCGCATTTCGGCACTCAACAACGACAAGTACCACATCTTGAAACAACGCAACTGGCGGTGTAACATCGAACCAACGATGGACGAACTGGGTTATCACGCCCAAGTGAACCTCGAAGAGGGCACCGCGCTAACCGTGAAATGGTATAAGGAGAACGGTTGGTTGTAACTGCATCTACACAACAATGAACTTCATCAAATCACTCTTCGCAATAGAGAAGTCGCCCAAAAAGGGGCTGATGGCACTAGAATGGGTTGTGCTGGCTTACATGGCACTAACGCTGCTCATGGTGTTTTTCACTTACACCAAACTTGCCAACCCCGAATCCATGATATGGGGACGCGTTCGCATCGGCATCATCATCGTTGCTTTGTGGGTTGTTTACCGCCTTGTGCCTTGTCGGTTCACCAAACTAACGCGCGTTGTGGCACAGCTTTACTTGCTTTCTTGGTGGTATCCCGACACCTACGAGCTTAACCGCATACTGCCCAACCTCGACCATGTGTTTGCGCAAGCCGAGCAATCGGTGTTTGGTTTTCAGCCTGCGCTAGTGTTTTGCGATGCCATGCCTTCCGCTTGGTTTAGCGAACTGATGGACATGGGCTACGCCTCTTACTTCCCCATGATATTGGCCGTAACGCTGTTTTACTTCTTTTGCCGTTACGCCGAGTTCGAAAGAGCGTCGTTCGTACTTATCGCCGCCTTCTTCATCTATTATGTGGTGTTCGTGGCCTTGCCCGTAACGGGTCCGCAATATTACTATCCTGCCGTGGGCATGGAAAAGATAGCGATGGGCATTTTTCCCAACGTTGGCGACTACTTCAACCTGCACAGCGAACGACTTACCAGTCCTGGCTATGCCAATGGAATATTCTATCAGATGGTGGAGCACGCTCACGAGGCGGGCGAACGCCCTACGGCAGCCTTCCCCAGCAGTCATGTAGGCATCAGCACCATCATTATGCTCCTTGCTTGGCACACGCGCAACCGCCGTTTAGTACTCTGTCTGCTCCCTTTCTTCGTGCTGATGTGTT
>CAUPVH010000016.1:0-10544 GCA_963514635.1 uncultured Prevotella sp.
ATTCCTAAAAATAGACAAAACAAAAGGCATGTAAGACTAGAAATTGTGCCAATTTGCCTGCTTTATAGCCTATATTTTCGCTAGAACGGAGCGAAAATTAGAACGACTTTGTAAAGTAAATGAAATAATTTAAGGTTTGTGAGTTGGTGAGTTTGCGAGTGGACGACTTTGCAAGTTGATGACTTTATGAGTTCTGGAGTTCATTAGTTGATGAGTTGCTGCACTCGTGACTTGTTGGGTTTTCGTGAGTTTACTAAGGTTTTGCAAGAGGTAAAGCACAGGAATATACTAACGTAAATTGGGAATAAAAAGGCTTTTGAATTAGTATTGCTCACTGAAAATGAGTACCTTTGTAATGATTTAAAGACAAAGGAAAAAACAAAAGCAATGCGCAAAGATACATCAATGTTTACGGAAGATGGTTATCTGAACGATTTTCACAGAGCGTGGAACGAAAAATGTATCAAAGACGACAAAGAACGTTGGGTTTTGATGCAATCGAAAGGGATGCGCTATTCAGCAGAATTTGCGAGAGCACAGTCCCAAAGAATGGACGAACTGGTAAGACAGGAAGAAGAAAGGTTGAAAGAAGAAAGGAAGAAACGCTCAAAGGCTGGGCGATAGTAGCTAGCCATTGGTACATGGGCTTGTCAGTCTTTACCGACAAGCAGCCTCGCCGTTTCTTTCTAAAACGAACACGATACCATGTTTTTTGTTAGGCCAGTAGTGGCATACTTACTATATCTATTCGTCGCATGCGCCAAAGACAGCGGAAGTTTTGTTAGACCTGTAAAAGGCATACTTACTACATCCAAGACCCACTTACAATATCTATATGTGCAAGTTATGCGAGCTTATTTACAGGCTAGCCTATCGCCTTGACGTAAGCTGCGCACATTTCTGCACAGCGTTCGCCGTCCATCGCAGCCGAAACAATGCCGCCAGCATAGCCTGCGCCTTCGCCGCAAGGGAACAAGCCTGCAATACTAACGTGCTGAAAGTTCTCTCTATCGCGCACGATGCGCACGGGTGACGAGGTTCGGCTCTCGGTAGCAATGAGCACTGCCTCGTTAGTTAAGAAACCATGACTGCTCCTACCAAACTTCTGAAATCCCTCTTGCAAACGCGAAACGATGTGTTTGGGCATCCAAAAATGCAGTGGACTAGATATTAGTCCTGGCGAATAACTACTGCGGGGCAGGTCGTAACTTAGCTTACGGTTAACGAAATCTACCATTCGCTGTGCGGGCGCGGTCTGCTTGCGGTTGCCGTTCACCCAACAATCGTGCTCAATAGACTGTTGGTAGTGCATCATTTTCAACACGTCATCGCCTTCAACATCTTCGGGTCTTACCTCTACCACCATGCCGCTATTGGACCATTTGGAACCTCGATTGGCAGGACTCATGCCGTTAACCACGATTTGTTCGTGTTCGGTTGCTGCTGGAATGACGAAACCACCGGGACACATACAGAACGAATAAACGCCTCTTTCGGCCGATTGGGCAACGAAACTATATTCGGCAGCAGGCAAATACTTGCCTCGCCCGTTCTTGTTGTGATACTGAATTTGGTCGATTAAGGCCGATGGATGTTCGAGTCTTACGCCTATGGCCAAGCCTTTTGGTTCGATGGGAATGCCTGCCGTAGCAAGATATTGGTACACATCGCGTGCGCTATGGCCTGTGGCCAAAATTACAGCACCTTTAAAATTCTGCTCTTCGCACGTTAAACCATTAAGTGTTTGCACGCCAATCACCTTGTTGTTATCCATCAAGAAGGCTGTCATCTTGGTTTGGAAGTGCACTTCTCCGCCGCAATTGATGATGGTATTGCGGATGGCCTCGATTACCTTTGGCAACTTGTCGGTGCCGATATGGGGGTGAGCGTCTGACAAGATGGACGTTGATGCACCATGCTGACAGAACACGTTTAATATTTTCTCTACATTGCCGCGTTTCTTACTCCGCGTATATAGCTTGCCGTCTGAATAAGCACCTGCACCGCCTTCACCAAAACAATAGTTGCTTTCGGGATTTATCTTTTGCTCCTTGGTTATTAGCGAAAGGTCGCGGTGGCGTTCGTTAACGTTTTTTCCTCGTTCAACCACAACGGGACGAATGCCTTGTTCAATCAAACGAAGTGCTGCAAACAAGCCGCCAGGGCCTGCGCCCACGACAATGGCTTGGGGACAATGCGACACATCAGAGTAATTTACAACCTGATATGCTAACTTTTCGGGCATTTCGTTAACGAAAACACGCACCGAGAGATTAACGAATATGGTGCGTTGGCGCGCATCGATGCTGCGTTTTAGCACCTGAACGTGGGTGATGGTTCGCACATCAAGTCCTTTATCCTGCGCAACATAGTCGCGGATGCTCTCCTCGGTATATGCCTGCTGGGGCAACAAGCGCAATTGATACTCGTATGTCATTGTGTGGAAGGGGAAAATGTAAGGGATGAGAATGGGTGTAAGGGCGCGTAAGAAACTGTGCTCCGCAGAGTTATCCTAGAAACAAAGATTGACAACTTTACGCATTAACGGCCTTCACGACTAAGTCGGAAAGACGTGAACACGCAAAGTTGCCAAACGCAAACGAAGACAAAAGAGACGAAACAAGGGCAATTAATTGTTTACGCTGCCGCCCATAATGTCGAGCAACTCGTTGGTAATTGCCTGTTGTCTACTCTTGTTATACTGTAAGTTCAAGTCTCTGAGCAGTTCGTCGGCATTGTCGGTAGCCGTTTGCATGGCCACCATACGCGCCGCATGTTCACTGGCATTGCTGTCGAGCAAGGCCGTGTACACCATCAAATTCAACTCTTTAGGGATGAGTGTTGTTAGGATGGTCTCCATGTCAGGCTCAACAAGGAAGTTGTCGTTAAGGGGTTTCGCCTCCTCTTTTTTCTTTTCTTCCTTCGCTGATTTCTTTTTAAGATACTCTTGTGCCTTGGCCGTAACCACATTGGATCTTAGGTCGCGGTCGTGAAAGCGACCCAACTCTGTGGAGAGGTCGATGGGCAAGAATGTTCTTCTAGTCAAAATCTGCGAGCCTGCGCTCTTGAAATGATGATATATCAGTTCAACCTTGTCTAATTCGCCTGCTGCATATTGTTCCGACAACTCTGTGGCGATGTCTGCACACTGGTGTGCATTGGGTTTCTCGGCAAGAAGGTTGAAATTGCCACCTATCTGCAATCCCATCTTGGTTGCCTGCTCGGTGATTTTCCTGCCGATAGGGTAAACCACGATGTCGGTAACGCCTTGCTCTCGATAGTGTGCCACCGCCTGCTGCAACAACTTGGTGACGTTGGCATTGAAACCGCCACACAAGCTGCTGTTGCTTGAAAAAGGCACAAGCGCAACGCGTTTAAGCTGCTTGCGCTCCTCGTTTAATGGCGTGCGAGCCTCTGGCATTGACGCGAGAAAAGCTTTGAGGATATGCTCTAACATACTCTCGTAAGGCAGCATGTTCTCAATCAATTGCTGAGCATGGTGCAGCTTAGACGATGCCACCATCTTCATGGCACTCGTTATCTTACGGGTGCTGTTAACGGAAGCAATTCGTGTCTTTATCTCTTTTAATGAAGGCATACGCTATGTGTTGAAGGGTGACGTCGTCCGCCTCACACACTGTTGTGAGGCGGAACAAGGCCAGCCTAAATGTTCAAACTTTTTGGAATTGTCCCGCAATGTCAGCCATTACGGATTCGAGTACGCCACAAGCCTCGTCGTTCAGTCCGCCACTTGCCAAGAAATCAATGGTGGATTGGTGGGTTGAACGCAACTTGTCGAGGAACAGCGTCTGACATTCGCGTACCTGATCTACGGGCACATCGTGCATCAAACCGCGCGTTCCACAATACAATATGGCAATTTGCTCGCCCACAGGCATTGGCGAATATTGGGGCTGAATGAGCAATTGCGTGTTCTTTCTTCCCCTATCCAAGGTCATTGCGGTAACGGCATCCATGTCGCTTGAGAACTTAGAGAAAGCCTCCAACTCGCGATACTGAGCCATATCAATTTTAAGTGTACCCGCAACCTTCTTCATACTCTTGATTTGAGCAGAGCCACCTACTCGGCTAACCGATATACCTACGTTGATGGCAGGGCGGAAACCTTGGTTGAAAAGGTCGGTTTCCAAATATATCTGACCATCGGTGAGGGAGATACCGTGGGTTGGAATGTGGGGGGAAACGTCGCCGGCCTGCGTCTCGATGATGGGAAGTGCCGTTAGCGAACCGCCTCCCTTTACATGTCCTTTAAGACATTCGGGCAGGTCGTTCATCTGTTCGGCCACCTCTTGCTGGTCGTTGATGCGCGCGGCACGTTCCAACAGACGGCTATGCAGATAGAAAACGTCGCCAGGATAAGCCTCGCGACCCGAAGGACGGCGAAGGATGAGCGACACTTCACGATAGGCCACGGCTTGCTTGGAAAGGTCGTCGTAAACAACTAGCGCGTGTTCGCCACGGTCGCGGAAGTATTCGCCGATGGCTGCACCTGCGAATGGCGCGTAATATTGCATGGCAGCAGGGTCGGCTGCTGTTGCAGAAACGATGATGGTGTAGTCTAACGCACCACGTTCTTTCAGCGTTTGCACCAAAGTAGCCACTGTAGAGGCCTTTTGGCCAATGGCAACGTAGATACAATACACAGGCTTGCCTGCATCGTAGAAACTCTTTTGATTGATAATGGTGTCGAGAGCAATGGCCGTTTTACCCGTCTGGCGGTCGCCAATGATAAGCTCGCGTTGCCCTCTACCAATGGGAATCATCGAGTCTACACCTTTAAGTCCTGTTTGAAGTGGTTCCTTAACGGGCTGACGGAAGATAACACCCGGTGCCTTTCGGTCGAGTGGCATCTCGAAAGCGTTGGACAAATCAATTTCATCAAGCCCGTCGATAGCCTCGCCCAAGGGGTTGATTACACGCCCAAGCATGTTGTCGTTCACCCGAATGCTGGCAATGCGATGCGTACGCTTTACCACCTGTCCCTCTTTAATACCAGAGGTAGGCCCTAAAAGCACACAGCCAACATTGTCTTCTTCCAGGTTCATGACGATAGCCATGGTTCCATTCTCAAATTCAAGCAACTCATTAGCTTCGGCATTTCGCAGTCCGTAGACACGCGCAACGCCATCGCTAACGGTAAGGACAGTGCCAATTTCGTCAAAGTCCTGCCCGTCGCTGATTTGCTGAAGTTGTTGGAACAATATCTCAGAGACCTCGTTGGGCCTTATTTTATCAGACATGTTACTTGTTTTTTAATTCTATTAGAATGCGATTAAGTTTGCTCTTCACGCTGGCATCCATGCGATAGGTGTCGTAGTCCAACACAAATCCGCCAAGAATGGCTGGGTCTACCTCCGTGGTGAACTCGACTGTTCCCTGCGTTCGCTCTTCCACTAAGTGGCGCATACGTTGCTCTACCTCAGCAGTGAGTTGCACAGCCGTGGTGATTTTGCCGCTTGTAATGTGGAAATGTTGCCTGTACAGGTTAATGAAAGACGAGGCCATGAACTGCAACACGTCTTCCCTACCCTCGCACAACACCAAAGCGATGAAACGTTTCGTGAGTTCGACAGAGGGCGTTCCGCATGCTGCCAACACCACCGAGCTTTTCTTCGACCGCGAATACATGGGGTTGCATATCGCAGGACGTAGCTCAGGGACATGCAAATAGCATTCCAACAGGTTCGTCATGTTGTGATACACATCCTCGTGACAGCGGTCGTTAATGGCGGCTTTGAGCAATGCGCGAGCGTATCGAACAGCTATTAACCCTATATCCATAACTCGTTTAGTTGGGGTTTACAGAGAAAGCATCGTCTAAGAAACGGTTAACCAAGGACATCTGTTGGGCATTGGAAGCCAAGTTTTCGCGCATAACCTTCTCGGCAATCTGCACGCTTAGCTCCGCTACCTGTGTACGGATGTCGCGGATAGCATTTTGTTTCTCTACCTCTATCTGCCTTTTGGCTTCTTCGAGCAGTCGCGCACCTTCCTCGTGAGCTGCCTGTCGAGCTTTCTCAACAATGGCGTCGCGAGTCTGGGCGGCCTCCTTCAAGATGAGAGATTGCTTCTCTCGTGCATCTTGAAGGATTTGTTCGCTTTCTTGCTTGATGTTTTCTAGCCGTTCTGATGCCTCATGAGCCTTGCGCAGACTTTCGTCTATGTATGTCTTACGGCCTTCAACCATCCTGATGATAGCTGGGAAACCGTACTTAACTAGAACAACAAAAACCACCAAGAACGCCAAGAGCATCCAAAAGAGCAAGCCCAAGTCGGGCGTTAGTATTGATGGTAAATTCTCCATTCGGTTACTTATTTAATCAAGAATGCACACGCTGCGATGGCGAAGAGGGCACAACCCTCAATGAAAGAAGCGGTAACAATCATGTTTGTCTGTATCTTATTTGTGGCTTCGGGCTGACGAGCAATAGCGTCCATTGCGCTACTGCCAATGCGACCAATACCCATACCTGCACCAATTGTAGCAATACCTGCACCAATACCGCAGCCTAGCTGAGCCAGACCCTCGGCAGCCAATAATGTTGTAATAATCATAGTTCTTATTCTTTTATTAATTGTTTATATACTATTTAAGTTGTTTTGTTTGCCAATATGTTTTCGTACGACGGCACATACTCTACTCGAAGGCTTTGCCTATATAGTTAGCCTTATCACCATAGCGCATTCGCACGATGTGTTGTGCCGTTAAATTTAATCTATACAGGGACTAAAATGCCTCTGGAAACTATTCCGCTGCATGATGTTCTCGATGAGCCATACCGATAAAGACAGCACTAAGCATGGTGAACACGTATGCTTGCACGAATGCCACTAGCAGTTCGAGACAGTTCATGAAAAGCAACATGATTATACCAAGCGAGCTCAACCCAAGTCCGTAGCCTACACCCATGCTCCAACCAAGGAATATCACGCAAGTGAAACTCAATATAATGGCATGCCCTGCCATCATGTTGGCGAAGAGACGTATCATCAACGCAAAGGGCTTTGTGAAGATACTGAACACCTCTATCACAGGCATTAGGGGCACGGGGAACTTTAAGGCAATTGGAACTTCTGGCCAAAAGATGTCTTTCCAGTACTCTTTATTGCCAAAGATATTGATAACCAACATCGAGGTAATGGCCAAGAACATGGTTATGTTGATGTTACCCGTTACGTTAGCTCCGCCTGGGAACACAGGCACAAGTCCTACAAGGTTACAAGTGAAGATGAAAAAGAACACCGTCAACAAGAAAGGAGCGTAGCGTTTGTATTGCCGTTCGCCCACAGCAGGCTTTATCAAGTCGTCGTGGATGTACATGACAAACATCTCCATCAAGCCTACGAAACCCTTGGGGGCTGCACTTTTCTCATTTACTTTCTTATACCAGCGTGCGCACGATAGGAAGACGGTGAGCAAAATGGCCACAACAATCCATATCTGAGCAACAGCTTTGGTTATGCTTAGGTCCAAAGGACGTGTCGTTGAGCCGTCGGCACGCCGCTCGTATATCTTTCCATGATGCTGGGCATCAAAGAAAAAGTTGTTCGGAAGATGATGAGCCGTGCCCACAAACCATTCGCCCGTCTCGCTACTTCTAACGATGATGGGTAAGGGTATGCTCAGATGCTTTCCTTCGTACGTGGCGATGTGCCATTCGTAAGCATCAGACAAGTGTTCAAGCACAATCTCTGGGATATCGAGTTCCCTCTTGTCTGCCCCTCCGTTGCTGGCCGCATGGAGCGACAACGACGTGAAAAGCAACAGCAGCAGAAACGATATATATCTTACTTTTTTCATTATATACATTATTATATATAGGCGTTATGTACCCGACTTACGCTTATCGTTCGAGAAGAACGAGGCGTGGTGCACCAGCATCGCCGCATAAAACAGGGCGAAAACGCAGAGAAAGAGGAGCATTGACTGTCTTTCTACCACGAAGTAGTACACGAAAAACACCATCACACACAACAGCATGCGAAACCCTGACACACCTAAGAAAAAGGTGGGGAGGTTATCTGGCGACTTTATCACCACGCGCGACCAAATCAGGATGTCGGCCAACTCGATGATTAAAAATACCACCGAACTAACCAGCAACGGCAACGCAACGGCATAACCCAGCCAAAGTTCGGCAATGCCATATACGCCTATCGCCAATATGGCCAGCGTAATGAGGCTTTGGCAGATGAAACGCCACTTGTGTTTGCCTACTTCTCTTTCGTCCATAGCACTATCCATAGAGAACCGTTACACCTCCACACATAAGGAGACGACGTTCTTTTGCACCTCGACAAAGCCACCTGCAATGGCACACTCATGCGTTTCGCCCTCGCCCGTGACGTAAACCACTCGGCCAACATCTAACGAAGAGATGATGGGCGCATGGTTGTCGAGTATCTCGAACTCACCAAGACTGCCTGGAACCTTTACGCTCTGGGCATCGCCTTGATAGAGTTGCTTTTCCGGAGAAACAATAATCAATTTGAGCATAGACACGTGCTTTTACACAAACTAGTTCGAACCTGCTGCTTCAAGCAACTTCTTACCCTTCTCGATAGCATCTTCTATCGTGCCAACGTTCAAGAAAGCCTGCTCTGGAAGGTCGTCTACCTCACCATCAAGTATCATGTTAAAGCCCTTGATGGTGTCTTCGATGCTTACCATCGCGCCCTTAACGCCCGTAAACTGCTCAGCAACGGTAAACGGCTGAGAAAGGAAACGCTGCACCCTACGTGCGCGATTCACAGTCTGCTTGTCTTCGTCGCTTAACTCATCCATACCAAGAATGGCGATGATGTCTTGCAATTCCTTATAGCGTTGCAGTATCTGTTTCACACGCTGCGCACATTCGTAATGCTCTTTACCCACAATCAGCGGGTC
The DNA here is from genome assembly GCA_963514635.1 of uncultured Prevotella sp. Taxonomy (GTDB): domain Bacteria; phylum Bacteroidota; class Bacteroidia; order Bacteroidales; family Bacteroidaceae; genus Prevotella. The sequence goes on from CAUPVH010000016.1 coordinate 8,909, forward strand.
GAGAATACGCGAAGTGGAACCCAATGGGTCTACGGCTGGATAGATACCCAGCTCTGTAATCTTACGACTAAGCTCTGTTGTAGCATCCAAGTGCGTAAAAGTGGTAGCAGGAGCAGGGTCGGTCAAGTCGTCGGCAGGCACATATACGGCCTGAACAGACGTGATAGAGCCGCGTTTGGTAGACGTAATACGCTCTTGCATCGCACCCATCTCACTGGCCAATGTAGGCTGATAGCCCACAGCCGAAGGCATACGGCCCAACAAAGCAGAAACTTCCGAGCCTGCTTGTGTAAAGCGGAAGATGTTGTCGATAAAGAACATGATGTCTGCCGGCTCGCCATCCTTCCCTCCATGATCGCGGAATTCTTCAGCAACGGTTAGTCCCGACAATGCCACAGAGGCACGTGCGCCAGGCGGCTCGTTCATCTGACCATACACAAGAGTGGCTTGCGATTGGCGTAGTTCTTCGGGATCAACTAGCGAAAGGTCCCATTTGCCCTCCTCCATTGCCTTCCTAAACTTGTCGCCGTAACGGATAACACCCGACTCTATCATATCTCGGATAAGGTCGTTTCCTTCACGTGTACGTTCTCCAACACCTGCGAACACCGAGTAACCGTTATGGCCCTTGGCGATGTTATTGATTAGTTCCATGATAAGTACGGTCTTACCAACGCCCGCACCACCAAACAAACCAATCTTACCACCCTTCATATAGGGTTCCAACAGGTCGATAACCTTGATGCCCGTGGCCAACATTTCCTTGTGAGTAGAAAGTTCGTCGAACTTAGGAGCTTCCCTATGAATGGGGTATGCGCCTTCCATGTTCAGTTCCGACATGCCATCAATGGGCTTGCCGATAACGTTCATCATGCGGCCTTTAATCTGTTCGCCGGCAGGCATGGTGATGGGGCTACCCAAAGGTGTTGCTTTAAGGTGGCGCTGCAGACCGTCGGTATTGTCCATAGCCACGCAGCGCACAGTGTCTTCACCAATATGCTGTTGAACCTCCACTATCAGTTCGCGGCCGTCGGGCCTAACGATGCGCAAGGCATCGTGAATTTTCGGCAGCACTTTCTCTGCCTCTTGGCCTTTCGTGTCGAAGTAAACATCAATTACCGGACCAATAATTTGCGAAATGTGTCCTTCTATGTTTGACATATTCAGATATCTAGTTTATTTAACTTCTTTATTAATGATTTGGCAAAAGTAACGATAAAAAACGGAATTGCCAAAATGTTCAAGCAATTTAATGTATGTGAACGTTAAACTTTCTCCAATGTTGTTCCTTTTATATGCTGAGTTCGTCTAAAACGGCTATCAGTTTTTTGTCAAAGGGCTTGTCGCTCCTAATGGCCTCCGAAAGTGGTACGTATACAATTTCGTTGTTGCGAACGCCAATCATTACGTTGCGTTGTCCTTGCATGATGGCATCTATTGCGCCCACTCCTGTGCGGCTAGCCAAGATGCGGTCGTGGGCTGTTGGCCTACCACCACGTTGCAAATGCCCAAGGATAGACACGCGCACATCATAGTCGGGGAACTCTTTCTTCACACGATCGGCATAGTACAGCGCACCACACTTGGGACTTTCCGATACGATGACGATGCAACTTTTCTTCGATTTGCGTATGCC
>CAUPVH010000017.1:0-10299 GCA_963514635.1 uncultured Prevotella sp.
GCCACAATCTGTGCCTTGGTCATCTTCGATATGCGGTCGAGCCTTCCAACCACGGTCTGCCAGTCTTTGCCGTTGATAAAGGCGTCTACAAATTGGTCGGCTCGGTCTTTGTTCTTTTCTAGCGCGTGATAGTACTCCAACTTCATGTTGTTGATAACGGCGGGCAAGAGGTTGTCGGAGAAGTTGCCTTTCTTTAAGTTCTCTACTTCTCCCAAAACAAGTTTTTTCACGTCGTCAAGGCTCTGTCCTTCTTTGGGTGATGCCCATAATCCCAGCAAACCATATTCGGCTAGCTGAAAAGATATGCTGCCGCCGCCAAGGTACTTCATCTTTTGGGCCAGGTTAATGTCCATCAGTCCGGCCTTTTCGTTGCTCAGGATGTTGGCAATTACGTCCAAAGTGTCGCCTTGTAGCGACTTTCCGCCGTCAAATCGCCATGCCATCATCAGCTCGTCGGCCTCCGGACCCATAACGGTGGTGTCTTTCGGAGCCGTAAGTGGCTTTTGTTTGGGGAACTGTGGGAAGGAGAGGTTATCGCTTTTCTTCCACGAACCGAAGTATTTGTCGATGGTGGCGATAACCTTATCGGGGTCCATGTCGCCTGCCATGCAGATGGCAACGTTGTTGGGAACGTAGTAGCGGTTGAAGTAATTCTTGATATTTACAATCGAAGGATTCTTCAAATGCTCTTGTGTACCGATGGTGGTCTGCGTCCCGTAGGGGTGTGTAGGTGTCAACAACTTCGAAACGGCTTGCCAAACTTTGTTGCCATCGCGTGTAAGTCCGATGTTATATTCCTCGTAAACGGCCTCCAGCTCGGTGTGGAAACCACGTATAACCATGTTTTGGAAACGGTCGGCCTGTATTTTTGCCCAGTTGTCCACTTCGTTAGCGGGGATGTCTTCCGTGTAACACGTAACGTCGTTGCTGGTGTATGCGTTGTTTTTTTCGGCTCCGATAGACGACATCAGCTTGTCGTACTCGTTGGGGATGAAGTATTTGGCAGCCAATTGCGACACGCTGTCTATGCCGTGGTAAGCCTTTTTGCGCTGTTCGGGGTCGGTAAGTGTGCGGTATTTCTCGTACCTTTCTTCGATGTCTTTCAGTAGGGGCGCTTCTTTTTCGGCATCTGTCGTGCCGAATTGTTTCGTTCCCTTAAACATCAGGTGTTCCAGATAGTGTGCCAAGCCCGTAGTTTCGGCGGGGTCGTTTCTACTTCCCGTCTTTACCGCTACGTAGGTGTGAATGCGTGGTGTCTCTTTATTTACCGAGAGATACACGCGCAGTCCGTTGTCCAAGGTGTAGATGCGCGTTCCCGTTGGGTCGCCCTTCACCGTTTGGTACTTGTAATCTTTTGCTTGCATGGCTGTTGCCGCTCCTGTGAGGAGCAAGGCAACCAAAATCGATTTAATGCTCATACGATAAGATTTGTTTTGTTGATATTATTCGGTTTCCTTATTTAGCTGTTCCACAAATCCGCGATATACATCCTCTTCCACATCGCCCAACTTGTATTCCTTCAAGGCATCTTCCCTTATTGTGGCAATCCATTGCCGCTTGGCCTCGCGCCCTTGGTCGATGATGTCTTGCCAATCGGCGTGCGTGGGCTGTGCTATGCCGTAGTATTCGTTTATCAGACGGTAGGCGAAGGCCCATTCGTATTGCTCGTAACGTTCGCCAATCTCGCCGAAACGTTCGGTTACTCGTTGTATGTCGGTTATCTCGCGGTTCTTTATTTCTTCAATTAGTCTAAGCTCTTCGCTTTCTGGCAGCAGCAGACCCGACAGGTCGCTCCACTGCTTCCAGCCGGTGGTCGATGCGGGTTCGGTTGGTCCATACTTCCGCACACAGCGCGCCAAAAACATCTTGATGGCCATGTCGTAGTTGCGCAAACCGATGTTTAGCGAATTGTTGGTTATCACGTATCCCCTGAAATTGTATTCAGCCACGTTCTCGCCTTGGGCTTCGCGCAGTTTTTCTAGTATCTGCTTGCCTTGCAACATCTCGTTAACGGTGAACGGACTAAGCCACTCGAAGTTCACAATGCTTTTTTGTCCGCTGCGTGGACGTATGTCGCGCTTGGGCCATTTGCGCACATCGCGATACAAGCCCACGGTGTTAAGGTTGCGCCCCGGCACAAGATACATGATGTCGCCATAGGCAATGAGATACGAAAAGGGGATGTTGCGCGTGTCGGGATGGTGCATTAGCTTGCCAAAACACACCGAGAAAGCCCCGATGTTGGCGGGCATTAGGAGGTAAGCACCGCTTGCCGTCTTCGTTCCGCGCTCCAAAATGCCGTAGTGCATGGGTCCCATCTTGTAGGCATGATTACTGAAATTGGTGGCCGAACCTGCGTTATAGAACGAGAACATGGCCCCAATGAGCAGCGAGCTTTTATGATGGCTGGCCGTGAACGGTCCGCAAAAGGCGGCGCAGGCCTCGCCGTTGCTCATGTAGCTGTTGGCAAAAAACACGCTGGCCGATGCCGTAAAGCCATTGGTTAGCTGGCAAGCCTCGCCCACATAGCAGTCTTGCAGGTTGCAATCGTTGGTTATCGAAGAGCCGTCGGCCACGATAGAGTTCTCAAAAATGACGCCGCTGCCCACATATACGCCCGAACCTGCCGCGCTAAGCAGCGAGCAATCGAATAGTCTTGCCGCGCCGTTCACCTCGCAATTGTCTTGTACGATGGTGTTCACCACCTCGCGCGTGTTCACTATTTTCACGCCAAAGCCAATCGTTCCGCGGTCGGGTAGGGTGCGTTTAAGCTCTTCGGCAATCATTTGCCTTATCCTTTCGCGCAGTTCTTTGTCGGCATTGTGTTTCACCATGAATGCGGCCAGCTGGCTATTCAGCCCATCGAAGAGCGTAACATTGCCTTCGCCCACCTCGTTAAGCACCGATATGAGGTTTCCCTCGCCATACGTCGCGCCCTCCGTTGTCTCCATCGTGCTAACGTTCGAGATATAGCATTCTTCGCCAATGGTATAGTTGTTGATGTAGTTACCGATGTTCTCCACCAGGCTGTTGTCGCCAATGCACACGTTGCGGAGCGTGGCATTGCGCAAGCCCGAATGTTTAAGGAACCCCCTACTAACCTCGATGTTCTTCTCGAACACGCCCAGTTTGATGTCGCCATAAAAGGTAACGTCGTGCACGTAGGTGGGCTTGAAGTCTTCGGCCACCATAATTGCCTCCCAGTTCTCGGCCTGACAGCCGTGGTCTTCTAGCAGGGTTATTTCCTCATCGGTAAGTAATCGGTACATCATTCCATTTCGTATAAAAAGTCGTTATAGGGATATTTCTGCACGTGCAGTTCGCGAACTTTGGCGTATAGTCTGTCTCTTAGTTCGTCGACATTGGTTTTTTCGCGTGCCGAAATAAATATGCAGTTGTCGTTTAGCCGTGCCATCCACGTTCGTTTCAGGTCGTCGAGGGTCATATTTTCCTTTGTTGCGGGTGTAAGGTCGTCCTCATCTTTCTTCACGAAGGTGTAGTTGTCTATCTTGTTAAACACAATCATGCTGGGCTTGTCGGCGCAATCCAGTTCGGTTAGTGTCTTTTCCACCACTGCAAGCTGCTCCTCAAAGTCGGGATGCGATATGTCTACCACGTGCACAAGCAAGTCGGCCTCGCGCACTTCGTCTAGTGTCGACTTGAACGAGTCAACCAAATCGGTGGGCAACTTGCGTATAAAGCCCACGGTATCGGCCAAGAGGAAGGGCAGGTTTTCAACCACCACCTTCCTTACAGTCGTGTCGAGCGTGGCGAAAAGCTTGTTTTCGGCAAACACTTCGCTTTTTGCAAGCAGGTTCATGATGGTGCTTTTGCCCACGTTGGTATAGCCCACCAGTGCCACGCGCACCATTCGTCCGCGGTTTTTGCGTTGTGTTGTCTTTTGTTTGTCAATCTCGGCCAATCGTTCTTTCAGCAAAGCCATGCGCGAGAGGATGATTCGGCGGTCCATTTCGAGCTGCGTTTCACCTGGTCCACGTAGTCCCACCGAGCCTTTTCCGCCGCCACTACCCGAACCGCCGCCTTGTCTTTCAAGGTGAGTCCACAGTCGTTGCAGCCTGGGCAGCATGTATCTGTATTGCGCCAGCTCCACTTGCGTTTTGGCATTTGCCGTTTGTGCGCGCATGGCGAAGATGTCGAGGATGAGCGAAGTACGGTCCAATATCTTCACGTTCAGTTCTTTTTCGATGTTGCGCATTTGTTTAGCCGACAACTCATCGTCGAAAATAACCATTCCCACTTCGCGTTCGGCCTCTTCTTCGGCCAGTATATATTGTTTTATCTCTTCGAGTTTGCCTTTGCCCACGTATGTAACCATACTAGGCGCATTAAGCCTTTGGGTGAAACGTTTCACCGTAACGGCGCCTGCCGTGTCGGCCAAAAACTCCAATTCGTCGAGATATTCTTTGGTCTTGGCCTCGTTTTGCTGTTGCGTTATCAGCCCCACCAGCACGGCGGTTTCGGCTTTAACCTCGGATATTACAAATTCTTTCATTTCAGGTGTCTTATTGCATCTAGTCTATATTAAGTGCAAATATAATGCAAAAACCTAAAACTACAAAGCCTTGCAACGTGTTTTTCTTTCCAATGTGCGTGTGGGCGGCTTTACCATTTGATAGCTTTGCGTGTTCTTTCGGTTACAAGTTGGTAGCTACTAGGTTAACTCGCCTCCGCGGAAACTTGCCAATTGCCCATTTTGTAAACTTACTTGTCGCGGCTACTGACATAAAAAGTCTCCTCAACAATTCTACTTTCGTGGCATTGTTTGTTATTCTCAACCGTGAAGATGTCCTGACTTTTAATCTTCTTATAAATGGAGAGGGGTTTATGCCCTTTGTGCTGTAAAACCACGATAAACACTCCGCCCATGTGCGGGGTAGGCACAGAGGTACGATAAAATCTGAAATCCTGCCCCCTTTTGCTTGTGGCAAGTCGTGGTTATGTTTCAAAAAAGCAACTTGGCAGAAAGCATTCAATGCACCATCTACAAGTTGAAAACTGGCCGTTAATGGCGGCTTTACTTCTGCGTTTCCATAGTGCTGTGTCCGTTGGCCGTGAGCAACATGCCTGGCAACTGCTCGCGCTGTCGATAGTAAGTGTATGTGGTTTCTGTGCCGTTGCTCACGTGTTGGTATGCGGCATAAGCACTTTTGTCCAGTTTTTAGTAAGATATTTAACCTCATAAGTGCCCTTTTTATCCACCAAGTGCTCACCTTGTCGCAAAAAATCGATTCTCGCGAAGGTTCGTTTTGATACAAAAAGGGGTCAGCATGTCAATGTGGTAAAATGAATTTATATTCCAAAGAACCGCCATTTGCACCAACCTTTGGGCTATTTGCAGTAAAATACCCTGCATTTAGTACCAAAACGCAGTGCATTTTGGTGCTAAACGCAGTGCTATTTGGTGCTAAACGTGGTGCATTTTGGTGCTAAATGCAGGGTAAAAGGGTGCAAAACGCAGTGCTAAATGGTGCTTAATGCGGTATGAAAAGCATAAATATCCACTGAAAGTGTATAAACAAAACCTCTTCGAACCATGAAACACATGGCCAAAAAGGGTAAAATAACCGCTAAAAAGTGGGTTTTGGGGGCTAAAAGTGGGTAATTGGGGGTTGAAAAAATACGGGTTGGCAACCAATCTAGAAAGGCAAAATGGTGCAAAACATGGGTTTTCTTCTTAAAAACGGACAAGCTGAAAGATGTGAAAGGTCTGAAATGGTAGTTATTTACCTACCTTTTAACCTGTTTTTTCGCTAGAACGGAGTGAAAATTAGAGGGCTGTTGTAAAATAAAATTTAATTATTTTGAGTTGACAGGTTGACTAGTTAACAAGTTGACAAGGCTAGTGGGCGCAGCCAGTTTTCACCTTAGTCAGTTGATAGGTTAACACGTTAACGGGTTGATAAGGTTATTGTGCGCAGCCATTTTTCACCCTAGTCAGTTGACAGGTTGACAAGTTAACGAGTTGACAAGGCTATTGTGCGCAGCCTGTTCTTACCTTAGCCAGTTGATAGGTTAACACGTTAACGAGTTGACAAGGCTAGTGGGCGCAGCCAGTTTCCACCTTAGCCAGTTGACAAGTTAACGAGTTGATGAGTTGGTGAGCTTGTAAGTTTGTTAGTTGATGGGCTTTTGAGTTCGTGAGTTGGTGGGTTTTGATTTTTTGAGTTAATGAAATTGTAGGTTGGTAAGTTGATGGGCTTTTGAATTTATGAGTTGATGAACTCGTAAATTGATGTGTTGATGTATTCGGGATTTGTTGGTGTTTTTGTGGGTTTATCAAGCTAGTGAGTTGATTTATCCTGCTCTTCGTAATATGAGCGTGGTGTTTATCTTGTGCTGGCATCACAAAGACAACAAACTCCTCTCAATACGACAAACTCATTTTAGGCGAGCAACCGCTCATAATAATTATCAAGACTTTCCGAATAAAGGTCTTTTTCCAAGCGTTTTAGCTCGTGTACAATTTCTTCATTCGAGTTAAAGTCTTTTGCTATCCACTTTTTATCATCTTCATCAACATCCTCTTTTTCCAAGTGGCGAAAAAGAATATCGCAAAGAAGCACCCTGTCGTCCGACCAATACTTGGGATGCCATTCTTCAATAAATCGCCAATAAGACAGGTCCGCCTCCATACGTCATCCATTTAATAAGCATTTCGTCATTCCCCTTATCGCCCCACGTTCATCATCCCAGCAAAGCCAATTCGGTCGCGTTCGTCGGCCGAAACATCGATATAGGCGTGTCCGTTATCGTACACTTCCAGGTGATAGGCATAGCGGTCTTCGCGGTTGTTTACCTTTATTTCGATGTTCATTCGTCCGTCTTTGCCTTTGTTGCTGGTGTAGTCGGTCATCTTTTCGGCAAAGTCTAGTGCCTTTCCTCCGCCATACGGCACGCGGTAAGCATGCCCGAAATAGGGCAGGTACGAATAAATGGAGTCGCCCGACACCTTGATGTAATAGCCGTAAGACAAGGCTTTGGCCTGCATTCGCATGGGATATACGTGGCTTACCTCTATTGTATATTGTTGCTTTTCTAGGCCTTCGTTCACCTTTTGTGCCATTTCGGCCTGCCTTTTCGCCTTTTCGGGCGATAAGTTTCGTGTTCCTGCGCAGCCTGCCAGCAATGCTATGGCCACGGCAACTCCTATCGCTTGTTTCATATCAGCATCCTTTATTAAGTCCTTATTGTGGTGTTCTCCGCCCACATCTTCTCATCGTGAGGTGCATGACCAACATGGTTAGGCCTGCCTCTCCGAGTGTGGGCGTGCCCTAAGTTACGCCAATTCTGCGACTTATGCAAGGTGTTACGGCTGATTTAACCAATTTTTACCAGTAGTTTTCCTAGGCTCGGGCTGTATGGCGTGTAGAACCGTTGTGTTACTTAGCCTTTCTGGTTGCCCTCCTCCCACCAAGTGTTTCAATCCCACTTGTTGCTTTCTATGCCCTATTCTTCTCCGCTTTAACCGCCTTTTCGCCCATGCAAGATACGTGTTTTCTATCAGGAAAGAATGGCTTGTAACTTCTGTTTGCCGTACAATAGCAGCGTACAGTTCTGCAAAAAGCCGCACTTCGCAAGGCTTTCAGGTGCTAACAGTGCATTTCTCTGCACAAGTTGTACGTCGAAATATTTGTTAATTGACCTGACGATACCCACGCAACAATCTCCATTTTGTCACTGAAAACAAACCTCGCGAGAAGGGATTGTTTGTAGACCGATGGGGGAAGGCCTTGAAGCGCGATAGGGAAAATTTGCATATGGCCCTCCTAAAAAGTTACGATTGGCCGTTTTTTCTTTCTCTTTTGTCCGTTATTTGGATTTTAAATGATACCTTTGTAAACAACTAAGAACAGCCAGCATAAACAACATAAACATTAAAAATATTCCGCACACAACCTAATTAGAGGCCTGTTGCCGCACGCTGTCCTTGGGCTGCGCCACCATGCGTTGCCAAACTTAATGAAATTTGGGGCAAATGGCCTACAAAAGGGCTGGCTGGGATTGGCGTATGGTATAATGAAGCTGAGCAAACAGGCATAAACAAGCTTGCCGACACTCTACAATACCTAGCCGAACACTACCATAAGGCGGACGGGCGGAGTGGGCTAAGCGTGCCAAATAAAAACAAGAAACATTGTATGCCGCCATGTAAACCGTGCCGAAACGTGGCAAGGAGCTTTAAGTGGGGGCATAAGTAAACAACAAATGCAACTAACAAAATGATAAAAGTACTTAAACGACTGGGAAACTACATGGGCAGGCGCAAGGCTTTGCTGCCGCTTTCGGTGGCTTTGTCGGCCATAAACGGGCTATTGTCGCTTGTTCCCTTTGTCTTGGTGTGGCTGGTGGTGCGCACGCTGCTCACCACTGGTGGCAATCTGGCCGCCACGCCCGTGTGGAACTACGCCCTTGCCGCCTTTGCCGTGTCTGTATTCAACGTGTTGCTCTACTTCTTGGCGCTAGCACTGTCTCACCTAGCGGCTTTCCGCGTGGAAACCAACATGCGGCGGCAGGCCATGCACGCTTTGATGCGGGCACCATTGGGCTTTTTCGACACCCATAACACGGGCGGCATGCGCAAGGTTATCGATGAAGACTCGAGCCAAACGCACACCTTCGTGGCCCACATACTGCCCGATGTGGCGGGCAGCATCGTCTCGCCGCTGGGTGTTGTCGCGCTGTTGCTCGCCGTAGACTGGCAGTTGGGCTTGGCTGCGCTTGTTCCCATCGTATGCGCCTTCGGCATAATGGGCTTTATGATGAACCCCAAGAACAACCAATTTCAGCGACAATACCTGGATGCGCAAGAACGGATGGGCGCAGAGGCCGTTGAGTACGTGCGGGGAATACCCGTTGTAAAGGTGTTCCAACAAACGGTTTTCTCGTTCAAACGCTTCTACAACAGCATCATCGCCTATCGAGACCTCGTTATTAAGTACACCCTGGTGTGGCGTACGCCTATGTCTTTCTACATCGTGGCCATCAACGCCTTCGCCTTTGTGCTCGTACCTGTGGGCATCGTGATGATAGGGCACGGGCGAAATGCTGCTGTCGTCATCGCCAACATGTTCTTATATGTGCTCATCGCCCCGATAATCGGGCTTAACGTGATGCGGATGATGCACCTTATGCAAAGCTTGTTCATGGCCAACGAGGCTATAGAAAGGCTGGAAAGGCTAACCGAGGCTACCCCATTGCCCATGAGCAGCGAACCGCGAAAAATCACTTCGTACGGCATTTGCCTAGACAAAGTGAGCTTTAAATACGGAGATGCGGAGAAAGAGGCTCTGCACCGCGTTTGCCTGAACATGCCTCAGGGAAGCACAACGGCCATCGTGGGAGCTTCGGGCAGTGGCAAAACAACCCTCGCACGGCTGGTGCCACGTTTCTGGGACGTGTGCGAGGGCAGCGTAAGCATAGGCGGGGTGGACGTTAGGCAGGTGCACAAGGCGGAGCTGATGCAATGCGTGTCGTTCGTTTTCCAAAACACACGCCTGTTTAAAACCTCACTGCTGGACAACCTGCGCTATGGCAATGAGGGGGCGACCATCGAGCAGATAAACCGTGCCGTGGACCTGTCTCAAAGTCGCGAAATAGTGAATAGACTGCCAAAGGGACTGGATACGGTTATCGGCGCAGACGGAACTTACCTATCGGGAGGCGAACAGCAAAGGTTGGTGCTTGCACGAGCCATCTTGAAAGATGCGCCCATAGTGGTGCTAGACGAGGCAACCGCCTTTGCCGATCCCGAGAACGAACACTTGATAAGGCGGGCTCTGGCAAACCTTACAAAAGGGAAAACCGTGCTGATGATTGCCCATAGGCTTACCACCGTGCAAGATGCAGACCGGATTGTGGTGCTGAACAATGGAGAAATAGCCGAGCAAGGCACGCACGAAGAACTTATTGGGCGTCAAGGAAGATACTACCGCATGTGGAACGAATACCAACGGGCCATCGCATGGAGGTTATAACGACAACTTAAGGGGGCTAGAAATAATGATTAGATATTTTCAAAACCGTTTCGCACTGTCTGAAAAAGGGGCGAAAGACCTGCGTAGAGGCATATTCTTCTCTACGCTGTTAAACGTGGCACTGATGTTGCCACCCAGCTATTTGTTTTTCTTCTTGATGGAATATGTTGACGTGCACCGCGCCGCGCCGCCCCAATCGCTGTGGCTTTACCTTCTGCTTGCCTTGGTTGCCCTGTGCATCATGTTCGTCGTTAGCAGGTGGCAGTATAACAGCACCTACGTAACCGTGTATGCGGAAAGTGCG
>CAUPVH010000018.1:0-10165 GCA_963514635.1 uncultured Prevotella sp.
TTCGGCCTTTTTACATGAAATGCAAGATAGGGACAAAGGTGGTATCCTTGCAGCAAATAATAAAAGTATTGAGCTGTTTTACACCATGACATCGGCATAAAAAAACGAGACTCACCCATTTGGGATAAGTCTCGTTGAATATCGTCTGCGCAAAGCTCTCATGCTTCTCACAGCTTTAGCGAGAGGTTTTTCATCGTATTAGTTGCCTATCATTTTGCAAGTTCTACGTTAAGAACATAGCTTCCATTAACGTCAAACTCAAGGTTTTTAAATTGCAATTCTGCGCCAGTGATGTCTTCTCCATAGATGGTGCCGCTGTTGAATTTAATCTTTAAGTCGGAAGCATTAGTGGTGAACAGCAAGTACGTGTACTCATTTGCCAGGGCAAAATGAGCATTATTGCCAGCCGTCTGTCCGCTTCTACCAAAAGAAACAGGTTGGGCGAAAGCACTCTTCGTAGCCGTTTTCCAGATGTTGTTCCTCAATTCGTATTTCAAACTGGCAGGCAAACCCTCGCTATTGGCGTTAGACAATGTAGCGGTAATAGGGCCGAAGGCCTCCGAACCTGTTATTTTCATCTTCAACCTAACCCCTTTACGCTTCATCGGGAAAAGCACAATCTGGCGTTTGGGCTCGTACTTAATAATCTCACTTACATAGCCAACGAAGGCATCATCGGCATTGGCACGATTAATCATCAACACGCCATCTTGCCTATACAGCTTACTGTTGTAGAGCAGAAAATGATAATAGTCGTGTTCAAGAACAATGTCTTCCCTTCCATCCAACGAAACAAACTTGCCATTCACAACTTTACCTGTTAGTTTTCCTTGAAGTTCGTGGGTATAACCATTATAGGCTTCCATTGTATAGGTGTCGTTAGGCAATGTTCGTGTAGCCTTTGTCGGTGTTTGTGGAGCCATGTCGGGCGTTAATGTAGCCACTGCGCGTAAGCCGTTGCTAAGGGTTACCGTATCGCGTTGCACGATAGTTGCGCCTACAAATTGCTTGGTTGGGCCGTCTTCTTGATGAGCATATTCGGCAAACTCTGCATTGAACACCAGATTTCTTAATGTTTTGGACTTAGGGTTAACTACGTTGCTAGCACTATCAGTATCATTTTCGTTTGCACATGCCGTAAAAGCGGCAAGAGCAATAGCACAAAGCATGCCATTCAGCGTCATTTTAATCATTCGCATGGTTCTCTTAAATTAGTATTCAACATCGTCTTCTAAAAAGCTCCTGCCTTTGGCTGGGGCAGGCCTATGACCAATTCGTATCGTGCCTACGTTGTGTTCGCCTCTGTTTTCATAGCCCGAGGGCGACGTATTGTTGCGTACGTCGGTTCTTACTGAGACACACAAGAAGGCGATGAGTTCCATTTTAACCACATTGCACAATGGCAATACATAAGGTAACTTGTTTTGTTGTTCTCTCTTCATTTTTGTTTATTATTAGTATAGTTTGCTTGAATTGATGTACGTGCGAATTATCCTGCGCTTAATAACGCATAATGCCCTTTCCCCGATAGGCTATGCACAAATCGAGGTAAATAAAATCTGTGTTTGTTGTTAGTGCAATAAAGCGATTTATTCTAGTTAGCATCAAATAATTAGTTACAAGGATCGATAAAAACGAAAAGCCGAGCTGGTTAATCGCATTAGGCATGATTATCGTTATACATTATCGGTGATTGTGAATGTGTAATGCAAAATTAGTACTTTTTTCGGTTTAAATGTTAGATTTATTACAATATGCGCTTTTTTATTGACTTATATCAAGCTTTCTCAACTATTATTGGCGCATGACTTATCAAACGATTGAAATACGAAACCTTAGCTGTGAAAAGGGCGAGGGGCTACAAAGCACAGATGTTTTGCCAAGGGGCTAATGGCCTTTATGCAGATGGTAAAGGAGGTTGAACTAGATGAGAACAGCACTTGAGCTAAGAAGTCGGCTTGATTTTTTATGGTTCTATAAGTTGAGAGACGTATATTATTTTTGTGCTGTAACAACCAGATAAACACCTCGCACGTATACGATGTACTGCACAAAGATTACGATGTTACCCGAAAATCACCCCCCATTTGCCTGTGACGAAACATGGTTATACCTCAAAAAGTAACCTGTTGAAGGCCTTTCAGTGCACTCTCTACAGGTTGAAAACATCTTTCCAGTGGCACATAATGAGGAAAAAGTCAAGACTACTTCTTTATGTTTCTTATGTTCTTATGTCAGAATGGGCGTATTTATGCCAAAACACGATAAGACGAACGATTAACTCGTTCACTTGTCAACCCGTCAACTTTTGTAAGCTTTTCAGTAAGAAATTTAACACCATAAGTGGCCTTTTTATCCACCAACTGCCCACCTTGCCGCAAAAAATCGATTCTCGCGGAGGTTTGTTTCGGTGCAAAAAGGGGTTAGTTGTACACGTAACCAAAATGAATACGCATTGCATAAAACCGCAATTTGCACCAGGCTTTGGGCTATTTTCAGCCAAATGCAGTGCAATATGCCGCAAAATGCACTGCGTTTTGATGCTAAACGCAAGGTAAAATGCCGCTAAACGCAGTGCGTTTTGGTGCAAAACGCAAGGTAAAATGGTGCTAATTGCAGTGAAAAATGGTGCTAAACGCAATACGAAAAGCATAAAAATTCACTACAATTGTATAGACAAGCCCTTAACGAACCATGAAAAACATGGCAAAAAATGGCAAAATGGGCATCAAAAAGTGGGGTTTTAGGCACTAAAAGGGCGTATTTGGGCGTAAAAAATAATAGGTTGGCAACCATTCTAGAAAGGCTAAATGGTGCAAAATGCACGCAACTTGCTCAAAAATGGACTAAAAAAGAAACGCACAAAGCCGATAATTGCGACAAAAACCCACTTTTGACCCCTCTTTTTCGCTAGAAGGGAGGGGCAAACAAACCATGTTTTGTAAAACAAATCCACCGAATTTAACAACACTAGACCACCAAAAAAACAGAAAGATGCGCCTTTGAAACACCCTCAACCCCACTTCTTACCCTACGCAGCAACACAAAAAGCACCTACACTCCTGGCATCAACCATGGCGAAATGCAAGCCCGTTCGGCATTATTCGCAGTCCCCCACGGTAGTTAATCATGCTTTTACTTAGTTATTTTTCAGCATTTCCACACAATATATCCGCCTGCCGCGCGTTATACACTACGTGTTGAAACGTTTAACCATCATTACGCTGTGGCTGGTTCTGGGCTTTGCGGAGGCCAGTGCCCAATACGATGCGACCTTTTCGCATTACTTCGACCTCGAGCCCACGTTCAATCCTGCCGCCGTGGGCAAGCAGCCGAAGCTTAACATAACGGGGGCTTACGCCATGAGTATCGCGGGCTTTGAGAACAATCCGCGAACAATGGTGCTCGCGGCAGACATGCCTTTCGTCTTCGCAGGCATGAACCACGGCGCAGGCGTGCAGCTGATGAACGACCAAATAGGCGTTTTCAAACACCAACGCATTGCCCTGCAATATGCCTATAAGTTGAAACTGGGCAGCGCAACGTTGGGATTGGGACTGCAAGGGGCGTTGCTGCTGGAGAACATAGACGGCACACGACTAGACCCTGCCGATGCAAACGACCACGCCTTGCCCACAAGCGAGGAGACGGGAAACGCCGTCGACCTGGGCCTTGGCCTCTATTACATGGCCAGAACATGGTATGTGGGGCTATCGGCACAGCACCTAAACTCGCCCACCGTGGAACTAGGCGAACGCCACGAGCTGCACATCGCACCCACATATTATCTAACGAGCGGATGCAATATTTCGCTACGCAATCCGTTTGTTAAGATAAAGCCCTCGGCTTTGGTGCGAACAGACGGCACCGGCTATCGTGCCGACATATCCACACGCGTGGAATACACCAACGAGAAACGCTTGTTGTACGCAGGCGTGAGCTATGCGCCCACCATTTCGGTAACGGGCATGGTTGGCGGTCGCTTTCACGGCATCGTGTTGGGGTACAGTTACGAGATGTACACCTCGGCCATCAAGCCCGGAAACGGCAGTCACGAGCTGTTCGTGGGCTACGAACAGGAACTGAATTTCGTTAAAAAAGGAAAGAATAAACATAAAAGCGTAAGACTATTGTAGGGCGCACCCCAACGCAAAGGCCTTGGGCAACGGGCGGTTTGCCGCTAGATGGTATACTGGGGAGTGCGGCTCGTGTTGATTGGATAAAACAGATGATGAAGAGAAAAAGGCAATTCGTGTTGGCGCTGTGCGCCTTTGGCCTGTCGCTGATGCTTTCAGGATGTTTCAGCGGCAAAGGTATTTCCGCCTCAGGACGTGGTGGCGAAGTGGTTGGTGTGGGTTCGAGCAAGAACTTCACTGAGCCAACGCCCTACGGAATGACCCGTGTAGGGCGTGGATACCTCAAGATGGGCATCGAGAAAGGCGACAGTCTTTGGGGCAAGAACACGCCCGTGAAAGACATTTCGGTGGATGGATTCTGGATGGATGAAACCGAAGTGACCAACTCGAAGTACAAGCAGTTTGTGAATTGGGTACGCGACAGCATCCTGCGCACACGCTTGGCCGACCCTGCATACGGCGGCGACGAGACCTATATGATTACCGAAGACAAGGACGGAAACGCCATTCGGCCGCAGGTGAACTGGAAAAAGCCGCTACCACGCAAGCCTAACGAAGACGAACAGCGCGCCATCGAGAGCATGTATGTAACCAATCCCGTTACGGGAGAGAAACTTCTCGACTACCGACAGCTGAATTATCGCTACGAGATTTACGACTATACAACGGCCGCACTGCGCAAAAACCGCATCCTGCCACAAGAGCGCACCCTCAATACCGACCGCACCGTCGACCCGAACGAAGAAGTGATGATATCGAAAGACACGGCCTACGTGGACGACAACGGGAATATCGTGAGCGAAACCATCAACAGGCAACTTAGTGGGCCGTGGGATTTCCTCAACACCTATATAGTAAACGTGTATCCCGACACAACTTGCTGGGTGAACGACTTTACTAACTCGGACAACGAAGTGTATCTTCGCAACTATTTCAGCAATCCTGCCTACAACGACTATCCCGTAGTGGGCGTAACGTGGGAGCAAGCCAACGCCTTCTGTGCATGGCGCACCGATTATCTGCTTAAAGGCCTGGGAGCCGTGGCTCGTTTCGTGCAACGCTACCGATTACCCACAGAGGCCGAATGGGAATATGCGGCCCGCGGCAAAGGCGGAGCCGAGTTTCCTTGGGAAAATCCCAGCGTAAAGAACGGACAAGGCTGTTTCTATGCCAACTTTAAACCCGACCGCGGCGACTATACGCAAGACGGAAACCTCATAACGAGTCGTGTTGGTGCCTACCAAAGCAACAGCAATGGCCTGTATGACATGGCCGGAAACGTGGCCGAATGGACCAGTACCATATACACCGAGGCCGGTGTCGATGCGATGAACGACCTCAACCCACAGCTTGATTACAAGGCGGCAAAGGAAGACCCCTACCGACTGAAGAAGAAAAGCGTGAGGGGTGGGTCGTGGAAAGACCCCGAATCGTACATTCGCAGCGCATGGCGTAGCTGGGAATACCAAAACCAACCGCGCGCATACATCGGTTTTCGCTGTGTTAGAAGCCTGGCAACAACGTCCACGGGCAAACCTCAAAAGCAAAAAAGCAAATGACATCGTACAGTAAATACAACCTCGTCTATCGTCTGCAAAAGTGGATGGATAGCGTTCCCGGACAAACTTTCCTCAACTACGCATACAGTTGGGGCGCATCTATCGTTATCCTTGGTACACTTTTCAAGCTTACACACTTGCCTGGTGCCAACCTCATGCTCTTCTTCGGCATGGGAACAGAGGTAGTGGTGTTCTTTCTTTCGGCTTTCGACCGGCCTTTCGACAAGACGGCCGACGGCATGGACTTGCCCTCGCATGTAACAAAAGAGCACTTAGAAGGCACGGAAGTAAATGCCGAACAGCCCACAAAAATACGTGTGGCCGCGGTTCAACAACCGCCCGTCGCCGCCATTCAGCAGCAGCAAGCAGCAGCCGTTAGGCAGTCTGCCGCCAGTGTTCAGCAGCCCACAGTGGCCGTTTCGTCCAGCGTTTCCAAGCCTGCAAGCCAAGTTCCTGCGGCTCATACCCATGCCAACGCCCAGACCACGCCTGCTGCAAGCGCCGCTCAGGGTTCGCCATTGCTGGCCGACATCGAAGTGGTAGAGGCTACAAGCCGTTATATCGACGAGCTAAACAAACTTACCGAGACGTTGGAAAAGGTTAGTCAGCAAAGCGCGCGCCTCACAAGAGACAGCGAAGAGATGGAAAACCTTAACCGAACGCTCACAGGTATAACCAAGGTTTACGAGATGCAGCTCAAAGGAGCAAGTCAGCAAATCGGCACAATCGACCAGATTAACGACCAAAGCCGACGTATGGCGCAACAGATTGAGCAGCTAAACGCCATCTATGCCCGCATGATTGAGGCCATGACGGTGAACATGAAGATGCAAAACCCATAACAACGCGGCAGATGGCAATAAAGAAAAGGCCCATATCTCCACGCCAAAAGATGATTAACCTGCTTTATGTGGTACTCATGGCGATGCTGGCTCTCAATGTTTCCACCGAAGTGCTCGAAGGATTTTCGGTGGTTGAGGATAGCCTAAAACGCACCATATCGGGTTCCACCAAACAGAACGAGGCACTATACGACGTGTTCGCCAGCCAATTAAAGTCGAACCCGGAGAAAGTAAAGGCGTGGTTCGACAAAGCCGAAGGCGTAAAGCGAGCCAGCGACTCGCTGTTCAATTTCGTTGAAAAGCTTAAGGTAGCAATCGTTCGCGAGGCCGATGGAAGCGACGCCGATGTACGCGACATTGTGAACAAAGAAAACCTCGAAGCAGCAAGTCATGTGATGCTAGCTCCGATTGAAGGCAAGGGACGTAAGCTTTACGAGGGCATCAACGCCTACCGAAACTACATCTTAAAGATGGTTAACGACCCCACACAACGCGAAATAATCGCCCAAAACCTCTCTACCGAGATACCCAAAGGCAAGCGTTCGATGGGCAAGAACTGGCAAGAATACATGTTCGAGAGCATGCCCGTGTCGGCCGCAGTGACCCTTTTGTCGAAGTTACAGAGCGACATACGCTATGCCGAAGGCGAAGTGTTGCACACACTAGTGGCCAACATCGACATGAAAGATATTAGGGTGAACAAGCTTGATGCGTTTGTGATACCCGAAAAGACCACGCTCTACCCCGGCGAAACGTTCTCGGCGAGCATCGTTATGGCGGCGGTAGACACCACACAGCAGCCCGACATATATATAAACGGTGCGCGTGTGAACCTTCGGGGCGGCAAATACTCGTTCGCCGCAGGCGGTGTAGGCCAACATTCGTTTGGCGGATACATCACCATGCATAACGGTTCGGGCGAGGTTCTGCGCCGAAACTTCCTGCAAAAGTACGAGGTTGTGGCCATGCCAACAGCCGCAACGGTGGCCGCCGACTTGATGAACGTGCTCTATGCGGGCTATACTAACCCCATGAGCGTTAGCGTTTCGGGTATTCCTCAGAACGCCATCAGCATGACCATGATGGGCGGTAAGCTCACCAACAAGGGCAACGGGCATTATGTGGCCGTGCCTTCGGCCGTTGGACGCGACGTAACTTTCAACATAACAGCCAACGATAAGGGCAAGGTTCGTTCCTTGGGACAAGCCGTTTTCCATGTTCGTAAGCTGCCCGACCCCACTGCCTACATCGCCGTTGGCACCGACCGCTTTAAAGGCGGCGGCCTAAGCAAGGGCGCACTGATGGGTGCCGAGGGCATACATGCCGCCATCGACGACGGCATTCTCGACATCCGTTTCCGCGTTTTGAGTTTCGAGACGGTGTTCTTCGACAACATGGGCAACGCCGTTCCCATGTCTTCGGCAGGCAGTCAGTTCTCCGAACGCCAGCGCGATGCCTTCCGCAAGCTGTCGCGTAGCAAGCGTTTCTACATCAGCAACGTGTCGGCCGTAGGCCCCGATGGCATAACGCGCAAGCTACCGCAGGCAATGGAGGTAATCGTAAGGTAACAATGCGAGGTGCAAAGCCGGCAAAACCGCAGCCTAATAAGGCAGCAAGCATAGGCCATTAGGCCACGATTGCACCCCAACATCCAACCCAATTCAACAACAGATGATAAGATTAGCATTCATACTTTTGATGTCGTGCGCCCTGCAAGTGGCTTTCGCACAACCTGCTGCACGCCGAAACAACCAACGCAACACCGCCACAGGCAACGCCGACAACGTGAGCCTGAGGGCGCGAATATCCTTTCCCACACAAAGCAAGATGGACGAGGACGTTGTTTGGAGGCGCGACATATACCGCGAACTGAACCTTACCGAAGACGCCAACGCAGGACTTTACTACCCCGTTGAGCCCATCGACGGCCGCATGAACCTCTTTACCTATCTCTTTAAGCTGGTGATGCGCGGACAAGTAAAGGCATACGAGTATCGGTTAGACGGCAACGAGAGCTTTGAAGACTCGGCTCGCGTAAAGCCATTGGCATTGCTAGACAACTATCACATCTTCTACGAGCGGGTTGATGGGCGCGTGCGCATCGACAACAGCGACATTCCTTCGCGCGAGGTTACGTCCTACTACATCAAGGAAAGTGCCTATTACGACCAGTCAACGGCCACATTCCACACCAAGGTTCTGGCCCTTTGTCCCATCATGAAACGACAAGACGACTTCGGCGATGCCACAACCTACCCCTTGTTTTGGGTGAAATACGACGACCTTGCACCCTTTTTGGCCAAGCAAACGGTGATGACGAGCAACCTAAACAATGCCGCAACCATGAGCTTAGCCGACTATTTCACGATGAACAAATATCGCGGCAAGATATATAAAACCAACAACATGCTGGGCCTGACGTTGGCGCAATACTGCAAAAGCGACTCGGCCATGGCACAAGAACAAAAACGTATCGAGGCGGAGATAGCCGCTTTCGAGAAAGGCATGTGGGGTGTGAAGGCACCACAACAAGCCGACAGTCTGGCACTAACCACGAAAAAAAGTCGCGGAGTGAAAGCCCCGCGCGCCAACCGCCGTGCAACAGTGGCACCCGCACCCAAGAAAGAGAAGGCTGCACGCAGCAGTCAGGGCAGCGCATCGCCACGCATGTCGGTAAGAAGAGAGAGACACTAACCGTAATATTCACGCGCATTTGGCGTGTACACCACGTTCAAAGTGCGCACTTTGTTTAATTTAAACTATTATTGTATGAAAAAGATGATGAAGATTGCTGTGCTTGCCGCAGCTTTGACCTTATCTGCAAATGCCAATGCACAATTGAAATTCGGTTTAAAGGGTGGTATCAACACCTCCGAAGTTTCGGTAAACGAAAACGTTTGGAAGACCGACAACCGCTTAGGGTTCTTTATTGGCCCGACTGTGAAGTTCACTCTTCCCATCGTTGGCGTTGGCATGGACATTTCCGCGCTATACGAAAAGCGCGAATCTAAGATGAAAAGTGAAGACGGCACGCAGAGTTCCGTTGTTTCTCGCGAACAATTGGCCATCCCCATCAATGCACGCTACTCTTTCGGCTTGGGCGAAACAGCCAACATTTTCCTCTTTGCCGGTCCTCAGGTAGCATTCAACCTGGGTAAGAAAGATAAGGAAATCGTCCCCAAAGTGGCCGATTGGACACTCAAATCGTCTAACTTCAGCATCAACCTAGGTATTGGTTGCACCTTGGTAGACCATCTCCAAGCCACTCTGGGCTACAACATCGCCCTTGGAAAGACGGGTGAAGTGGAAGTTTCAAGGGGTGGTGTTGGCGACACGGTTAAGAAGTACGACGGCCGTAGCAACGCTTGGCAATTGGGCGTGGCTTATTTCTTCTAAGCAGAAACCCTTTTGCTGATGCTCTCTATCGCAGAAACGTAATTGTCTAAGCAGCTAGACAAAGGCGGCAGGCGAGCAAATAAGACTTATCAACGCTGGTTTTCGGTCGTCATCATGCGGCCGAAAGCTAGCGTTTTTTTGTAAAATGAAATGGCTTTCAAGCCTTTTGTACAGAGGCAACAAACATCTTGTACTGATACTACAAAACGCTTGTAGTGCCTGTGCAAAAAAA
>CAUPVH010000019.1:0-9936 GCA_963514635.1 uncultured Prevotella sp.
GAGCCATGATGCACGCCTGAAAACCATTGTCTACGGCAATGAGCATGGACATTAACGCCACGAGGGTTTTACCCGAACCCACGTCGCCTTGTGACAAGCGGTTCATCTGTCGGCCGCTATCCATGTCCTTACGTATCTCGTGCATCACGCGTTTTTGTGCGCCCGTAAGTTCGAAAGGCAGGTTGTTGTGGTAAAAGCTGTTGAAGAATTGGCCAATCTTAGAGAAATTGTAGCCGCGATATTTGCGCCGATGGAAGTTGGCATAGCGCAAGATGTTGAGCTGAACATAAAACAGCTCTTCGAACTTCAAACGCATTTGGGCGCGCTGCAACTCATCGGTGTTATGGGGATAATGCACGCCGCGCATGGCTTGGTCGCGCGAAACAAGGTGCAGGGCATTAGTGATGAAAGGCGGAAGCGTCTCGGTCAGCGGTGCTTGCATCTGTTCGAGCAAGCCCTTGGTCAGCCTTTCCATCGCACGCGATGTTATACCTGCCTTCTTCATTCGTTCGGTTGTGCCGTAGTGGGGCTGCATACCCATCTCGGCAAGTTTTAGTTCAGTGGCCTCGTCTATATCGGGATGGGCAAACTGATAACGCCCTCCGTACACGCTAGGCTTACCAAACACGATGTATTCTACCCCCACTTTGTAGGTGCTTAGTACGTATTTGGCCCCTTGAAACCAAACCAAGTCGGCCACGTTCCACCCATCAGTAAAGTGGGCCACGATGCGTTTCTTGCGCGGTCCCATGTCAAACTCCTCAAAGCTCAGTATGTGTCCCTTCACCTGCACGTAAGGCATATCGCCCTGCAATTGGGCAATTCGGTAGATTTGTGTTCGGTCAACGTATTTATAGGGATAGTATTCGAGTAGGTCGCCAAAGGTGTTGATGTTGAGTTCTTTACTCAAAATCTCTTTCTTTCGCGGACCAACGCCCGCCAGATACATGATGTCTTGGTCTAGAATAGAGTGCATTGTGGGGTTACGTTTGTTGTGGCAAGAGGCTAGGCAATGCGTTTTTACATGCGCGTTTGCCTAGTCTAAGCCGTGTTGAGCGGAGAGAGCCAACAGGCGTTCGCACACTTCGAGGTCGAAAGGCGTGGTTATCTTGATGTTCTCTTTGTTGCCCTCAACCATTGCTATCGGCATGCCGAGTGCCTCAACCACGGATGCGTCGTCGGTAAAGTCCGAGCGATAGGATTGTTGGTAGGCGCGTTTAAGCAATTGCAAGTCGAAGGTTTGTGGGGTCTGCACCAGTCGATAGGCATCGCGGTTCACGGTTTGGCTAGTGCCATCGGGCATCACTTGGCGCAATGTTTCTACCACAGGCGTTACGGGTATCACGGCTTTGGCTTGTCGGGCCACGCCGAAACATCGTTCAACAACTGCTGCCGACACCATTGGGCGCACGCCATCGTGCACCGCCACCACGCCTTGGGCATCGCTGGGGATGAGAGCCAGGCCATTGCGAACCGACTCGAAACGCGTTGTTCCACCGTCGGCCAAGAGGTAAGGCAAGCTAAAATTGTGCGTTCGGCATAGCTCGCGCCAATATGTTTGCTGGTCGCGTGGCAACACCAATACCATTTGCAGTTGCGCATCGAAGTTGTAAAAGCACTCCATTGTACGCATCAACACGGGCTTTCCGCCAAGCAACAGAAACTGCTTAGGCACGTCGGCACCCATGCGCAGGCCCTTTCCGCCAGCAACGATGATAACATAATTCATCGCGTGCAGCGGTTAAAGGCGTTCGGCCATAAGGTGCTTGTAGCGCATGGCCACTTCTATTTCGTCGGCCTTATCGCGGTCAACCAACAGCGCAAGCAGTGTGTAAGCGTAAGGAAGAGCGGCGGCAGGCCCTTCGCCCGTTATGATATTTCCGTCTACCGTCACCAACTCGGCGGTATATTCTGCCCCATGCAAGGTGTGTTCCACGCCTGGATAGCAAGTGGCGCGCTTGCCTTGCAGCAAGCCCAACGTGCCTAAGACCATAGGCGCAGCACAGATTGCGCCAATCTTTCGGCCCGACTCGGCCTGTCGGCGAAGTACTTCGGCCAGCCCCTTATGTTCTTTCAGATTGGTCGAACCAGGCAGTCCGCCAGGCAATAGCAAGAGGTCGGCATCGTCGAAGTTGGCGTTTTCGAACAGCATGTCGGCCTTAACGCACACGCCATTGGTCGATTCCACCAGCTCGCGGCCCATAATACTCACGGTTTTCACGTCCAATCCGCCTCTTCTCAGAATGTCTACGGGAGCCAACGCCTCGATATCTTCAAATCCGTCGGCCATAAATTGATACACTTTTGCCATATCTTAAATTTGGTTTGTCGTTATTATCGTTACTGCAAAAATAGCCATTTTCGGCGTAAATGTAACAAACTGTGCGTATTTTTTACTTCTACGACCAAACGTTTTCGCAGTTTTAGGTTAGCGGCTACGTGATTAATACAATTAGTTGGATGAGAAAGAAGGGCGTTTTGGTAGCCAAACAAGTTGACAAATGCTTTAGCCAAACTAGTGCTTTCTCGGTGTTTACGACAAAAACCACATACCACAATTGCATCATGCCACCTCCATTCCTCACATTATCCTATCCACCCAATAACCCTTACACGTAGCAAACAAGTCCTAGGGAACTACTAAAAATCATCAAGAAACTCCCAAAAAGATTTGCCATATCGGGAAAATGTCTTATTTTTGCAATATAAACGAATGTGCCGAGAATGTGCATCACTGACAAAGACTTAAGTGAACGATTGCGCACCGCCATAAGAAAGAAACACTTGCAGAATGAAAATCAAACGTGTAGAAATTGAAGGATATAGAGTGCTAGACGACGTAAAGGTGGACCTTGGTCGACAAATCAACGTCTTGCTAGGCCTTAATGGCGCAGGAAAATCCACGTTCCTCGGAGCGTTGGAAACACTTTTGTCGTGGTTTGTGGCACGTATGCAAGCCAAAACAGGTAAGGGAAAGCACATCTTACAGAACGACATTACCACGGGGAAAAACCAAAGTTGGTTGCAATTGGAACTAGATGAAGGACAAAAATGGTCGCTCTTCAAACAGAATGAACAACTGCGGGAAGAACAACTAGGCAGGTCGGATCTTACGCAGATGAACGAATTAGTCAATCAATTCTTTCCTACAACCTTGCAACAAGCGAAGATTGATACCTACTTACCTATAATTAGCTATGGTGTTGATCGTGCCGTGACTTCTACGCCTACCTACTTTAAAGCTCAACACCTGCTTAAACCCATTGATGTTTATCGTGGCTGGAACGACGAAAAGGTGGATTTCAAGGCGTTTTTCGAATGGTTTCGCGAACGTGAAAATATAGAAAACGAGCTATTTAGGCAAGACAAAGAGCACTTTAAGCCCGACTATCAACTGCAAGCAGTAAGACAAGCTCTCGAAACAGCACTGCCCGAATATGGTAATTTACGCATAAAACGTCGTCCAACACAAGTTGTACTAATGAATAAAGGCGATGAAGAGTTCAGGTTCGACCAGCTTTCCGACGGTGAAAAATGCTACATCACACTCATAGCCGACCTTGCACGCCGAATGGCAATGGTCACTTCGCCACATCAAGACCCACTACAAACGGCTGGCATCGTACTTATCGACGAGGTGGACTTGCACCTACACCCCGCTTGGCAACAAACGGTGGTTGACAATCTCACCCGCACTTTCCCCAACATTCAGTTCTTTATAACCACCCATTCACCATTCGTAGTGTCGAGCGTAAAGACAAACGAAGACCGAAAAGTGTTCGTTCTGGACAACGGTAAAATAGAAGAGATGAGCGATGAACTATATGGCGCAACAGTAGACAGCGTATTGCTGCGCGCCTTTGATCTGAAAACATTGCGCAACAACAAGGTGCAACAACATATTGACAAGGTGTGGAGCAGCCTTGCCAACAACAAACAGACAGACGAGAACTACAACGAGGCGATGGAATGGCTAAACAACAACTTATCACCTGCCGATGAAGAATTTGCACGCATTGCGCTTGAAATGGCCAGAAGGAATAAAATCTGGGAGGGGAAATGAAGCATATAAATAGAAGTTCGCCTTTATCCCACTTCACGTACTTTGTCGCTAAAAAGCCTAAACAGTGGAGGGATCTAGCTATAAACAATTACATGCTGTATGATGATTGCAGGAAAACATTAGCGCAAGATCAAGACGGTAAGAGCGGATACACCGAATTACCATTGACTAAGAAACCCAACGTATGGCATATAGACCACTTCCTGAAACAAGACCACTTCCCTAGACACATCTTCGATTGGCAAAACCTCATCGTAGACAACCACTCAAAGACATTTGGGGCTGATTTTAAAGATTCGTATATTAAGAAAAAAGATGAAAACATAAGGTTGATAAATCCCGTGACAGAAGAGCCCGAAGACTTCTTCACTTACATGACGAATGGAAAAATTGTGCCACGAGACAACCTCTCAGACTATGATAAAAGTCGAGCCATATATACCATCCAAGCATTCAACTTGAACCATCCTGAACTGATAAGGATACGAACCGAGATAGATAAAAGCATAAAAACCTACAAAGCAGGAGGACTAGATGATGACGAAATTACAATGGCATTAAACAAGAATTACGGGTTAGACACCTTCGTTAAATACGTTTTGGCCTATATTTAAGTGGCAGAATTGTGGCACGCCACCCCACTCTCCCCACCCCAACACAACAATGACGAACGCTTTGAAAACATACGGATGCCTCGCGATAGCGGCACTGTGGCCCACGGGGAACCTCGCGGCACAGACTTTCAGCATCGAGACAGTGAACGATAGTCTGAACTATCTCACGCTGAAAACCGACTCGACAACCGACAAATGGCCGCTACCCTACCCCGTTTACCGATTAGATACGGCCGACGTTAACGGAGACGGGCGAACAGAAGCACTAGTGGGCGTGATTAAAAGCACCCGTTTCTATCCGCAAAAAGGGCGCAGGCTCTTTGTTTTTAAGAACTATAAGAACCGCGTTCGGGCCATGTGGATGGGCTCAAAGCTAGGCGGAATACTGCAAGATTTCCGCTTTGTGGATGGCGTTGTACGGAGTCTAGAAACCACCACTAAGGGGCAGTACGTAGTGGCCGAATACCGTTGGCAAGGCTTTGGGTTCGGGTTCGTAAGGTTCTTGGTGGTGAAGGTGAACCGAGAAGAGGCGTTGAATGTGTTTAACCAATAGCTATTCGCGAAAAAAGGAACACCCAACAAGCCGCACAACACAGGCATATAAAACAAGGATAAAGGCTAACGTGTGCCATACTAATGCCAACAAGCACGATGGCACACCTTATATATATAGGGCAGTAAGCGCGCCCGAAAACAATAGAGACAACCGCCTTGGGGCAGAACGGGCAAGTAAAACGAACACTAACCGCCGACATCTGCCCCCTCGCTGGCTAGCAATGATTTTCCAAATCCGATGTGCACATGGCCTCAACAAAGTAATGGCACGCACATCATAAACATTAATTATCAAATGAAAAGAACCCTACTACTAATCGCATCCGCCGCCATAGGGCCGTTACTCTATGCCGACGACGACCCTAAACCTGTGATTTTACCTGGTAAGGGCAAACTGAATGTGGAGAGTTTCAACAAGGAGGTGAACCTTAAAACCGACCTCTCGAAACTGTCGCTCGCCGAACTGCGCGTGCTTAAAAACGCATTTAAAGCCCGCGAAGGCTTTATATTTAAAGAAGCCGACCTGCGCGGCATCTACGCACAAACATCATGGTACGACTCGTTGATGTGGATGCGCTCGGACAACGAGAACGAACCGCTAGACGAAAGCAACCCTAACGAATGGGGACAAAGGCAACCTAAGCTCAACAAAGCCGAACAAGACTTCCTTAAAAGGATTGAAGAGCAAGAGAACAAAATCCTGAACAGCAAGCAGAAACTGCCAAAAGGACAGATTGTTAACCTCGACCTGCTGCTCAATCCCTATCAATTAGACGATTTCGACCCAAAGCTGCACAGTGCCATCAGCCGCAATGGGTTTGCCATTGTGCCCGACAATTTGGAACAATTGTTCCACGTTTACGAGAAGAACGACTACTCCAACTTCCCCAGTTTCGTAACAACCGACCTTTATTTGCAGCTTTTCCACTTCTATTTCGACAACATTCTGCGCGATGCCGAAGAGAAAAAGCTCGATGCACTGGTGAAAGTGTTCTCGCAAGGCATGTTTAATCGCATGACCAAACTCATTACCACGCCCTCAACAGGCAAGCAAACCAAGGCCGCCGCAGCCTTCTGCCAAGCCTATTTTGCCGTGGCGTTGGCCCTTATTACGGGCAAAACGCCAGCAGGGGTGAGTGCCGCCTACAAGTCGCAAGTGGCATCCGAGATTAAGAAGGTGATGAATTCAGAAAACGCAATCTCCCCTTTCTTGGGCTATACAGAGGTGAAATATCCCTATTCGCTTTATCGGCCACGCGGCCATTACAGCCGTTCCGAACGCATCAAGCGCTATTTCCGCACCATGATGTGGCTACAAAGCGTGCCCTTTGGCACCGACAAGCCCGACCAACTGAAACGTGCCTTGCTCATTGCCCACACCATTGGCAGCGACCCACAGATGAAACGCATCTACAATGCTCTCTTCGAACCCATCACATTCCTCTTCGGCGAACCCGACAACATCACCATCATGCAGGTTTATGACCTGATGCAAGCCGATATTACAAAAATCTTGCAACACGTGAGTGGATATGTGAATGAAATAAACAAACAGTTGCAAAAGCAAATGCCCGAGAGAATATTCACCAATGAGAGACTTATGACTGACATCGCCAAACGCATTGACGAAGTGGGAGAAAAGCAAACGCGCATCCGTCCCAAGTTCGAATCTACCTCGCGCAACAAGATTAACCTCATGCCGCAACGCTATATGCCCGACGCAGAGGTGCTAAACGAGATGATTGACGCCACAAACAATGTCACCAAGCGCGACGTTCCAAGTGGGCTCGACGTGTTTGCGGCCATTGGTTGTTCGGCTGCCGAACGCATTTTATTGCAAGAACAGCAAGAGGACAAACGCTGGGAAGGCTTTGTGCCTACGCTCCAAACCATGAAACTACGCATGTCGGAGATTGCTTGGACCACCACCGTGGCCAACAGATGGGTGGATGCCTTGGCCGAAATGAACAAGCCTGTGGCTGGTGCACCTTACTTTATGCTCACGCCACAATGGGAAAAGAAAAACCTAAACACGGCACTAGCCTCATGGGCAGAGCTGAAACACGATGCCATTCTATACGCCAAGCAACCTATGGGAGCCGAATGCGGCTCTGGCGGCCCACCCGATCCCATCGTAAAAGGCTATGTTGAGCCCAACATTCCCTTCTGGAAGAAGGCTGTAGAGCTGGTTTCGCAGATTGAAAGGGTGTTTAAACAATACAAGTTAAACACGCCTAAGATGGATGCTACCACAGCAAGCGTAAAGGAAACTGCTGAATTTCTGCTACAAGTAAGTCAGAAAGAGCTGTCGCCAACCCCCATCCTCACCGACGAAGAATATAACGCTATCGAAATCATAGGTTCAACAATAGAAAACATTTCGCTTGATCTTGCTAGACAAGACGACCAACATCTCGATGGCTGGGACAACGTGGAAGGTGCCGACAAGAGTGTGGCTGTAATAGCCGACGTATATACAGCCAACGCACCAAACAACCCTAACCACTCCATTCTATACGAGGGCACAGGGCCTGCCTATACCATCTACGTGGCTGTGCCTATTGGCAACGAGCTCTACTTGATGCGTGGTGCGGTGCTGTCTTATCGCGAACTGAAACAGTCTACCGACCAACAGCGGCTCACCGACGAGGAATGGCAAGAGAAACTCAAAACCAAACCTTATCTGGGCGTGCCTAAATGGATGGACGAAATAATGGTTCCGCTAGACAATCTGCCAAAAGATAATGAAGAAGTGTTTTATAGTTCGGGATGTTAAAGTGAGGAGTTAAGGAGCAAGGAGTAAGGAGTAAGTAGGAAAGAGAAAGGAGTATGTAGTAAAGAGTAAGCGGTAAGCGATAAAGCCAAATGCCTACCTGCGCTATGGCACACTCTTTTACTCGTAACTCATAAACTCACATACTCATAAACTCATAAACTCATAAACTCACTAACTTATAAACTCATAAACTCACTAACTCATAAACCCACAAACTTCCCAACACAATACATGACCACAAAACCCGTTAAACATCCAAGAAACGCGCCCCATACATCCTTCCATGTTATGGGGTGCGCATTCTTTGCACACGCCGCGGCTTATTGTCGCGGCGTGGTTCTTGCCTTATGTCTTGCCCTCGTGTGCGCGGAAAGCGTATGGGCGCAGAAGGCCGACACGCTATCCGTGGTGTTTACAGGCGATGTGTTGCTCGACCGCGGCGTGCGCAAGCGCATCGAATACTTAGGTTTAAGCAATTTCGTGGGGCCAAAACTACAACAAATCTTTAACCAATCGCGTTTCGTGGTGGGCAATCTAGAATGCCCGGCAACCAAGATTAAACAACCCGTTTTTAAGCGTTTCGTGTTCAGGGGCGAACCCGAATGGCTCACCATTCTGGCCAAACATGGTTTCACCCACCTCAACTTGGCCAACAACCACAGCATAGATCAAGGGCGCGAGGCTCTGTTAGACACGCGCAAGAACATAGAACAGGCGGGGAACAACCCCTTCGGGGCAGGTCGTAACATGACCGAGGCCGCCCCACCTCTGCTGCTGGCCACCCCTCCCCCCCCCGTTTACATCCTCGCCTCCTTGCGGTTGCCACTCGAAAACTACGCTTATCTGCCCGCCAAGCCCTGCGTTAGTCAAGAACCACTCGACACACTGGTGGCTCGCATCAAGCATCTACGCCATAACGAGCCTAACGCCTACATCGTGGTAAGCCTGCATTGGGGCATCGAACACCAGCTAACGCCCACTGCTCAGCAGCGTAGACAAGCGCGCCTACTGATAGACGCAGGTGCCAACATCCTTGTTTGCCACCACACCCACACGCTGCAATCTATCGAACAATATAAGGGTTGCCCCATTTATTACAGCATCGGCAACTTTATTTTCGACCAAACCAAACCCATCAACACCCGTGCCTGCGTGGTTAGGGTGGTACTTACAGCAAACGATGCACACGTTGAAACCATCCCGATAGAAATAAACGACTGTGTGCCAGAAGTGTATCAGTTGACGAGTTTACCAGTTAACGAGTAGACAAGTTAACCAGTGGACAAGTTAACCACGTACACTTACTACTGCCAGCACGAACGGTTACAAGTCATGCTGCTCACGGTCAACGGAGACAGCAAAATGGGAACACAGAAGTAATCTGTCATTGACAGGCCGTTTTCAGCTTATGGATAATACATTGAATAACTTCCGCCTAGTCACTTTTTGATACATAATTACGTTTTTTCGCAGACAATTGGGGTAGAATTTTGGATTTTATCGTATCTTCTTCCAGAACTTTGTGCATGAGCAGAGTGTTTATCTTGGCTTTACAGCACAAAGACAATAGACTCCTTTGGGTTTATTGGTTAACGCGATTTTCTTTTAACTCCCCATCATAGTCCTTACAATCTAGAATAAGATTATTTTGGAGAGATTTTATACGCTTGAGTTTCAATGAAGTTGATTTAGAAAAACCATTGTTATACGTTATTATAACGTATCGAGAATTGGCATTTTTAATATATACACTGTGCCAAAAATATGTATCTTGCATATTACTTGCCAATTGACGGATGTTTATCTTGTGTATATGAGAATTCTTTAAATCTATTAATAAAATAGTCCCATCATCCTGATTATTATTAATCTGTAGACATAATAATAGCTCCTCTTTCATATGGTAAGCAATTCTATTTTGCATATTT
>CAUPVH010000020.1:0-9796 GCA_963514635.1 uncultured Prevotella sp.
ACGTCAAAGAAAAGTTTGAGTTATATGCGAGTCCTTCATCTCCTGACGACAAATGCCTTATCACGCCGGCTGTACTAAAGGTCGAAAATCCTATGTTTGATACTGGCAACTTGCTTAAACACATCTCATCGTGGATTGAAACGAATAAAGGATGGAAGGTGTTAGGGGTGGATAAGAAAAACAATACAGTCAATTCAGCTGCATCAATCAATATCGCAAACAATGCAAGCTTCTTGACGATAAACAAAATATCAATCGCTCCAACGCTAAGCATACAACTCGTAGACGGTAAGATGCTAGTCATGTCATTCATGGTGGACAGCTACCAAAACGTTGAGTTCCACGGTAGTGAAGACAAGCGTCCGATTACATATAGTGCTAAAATATCAAAGGTTTTCCCTTTCGTTCCCAAGTCGTCTTATAAAATTAGTTATGCAAAAGCATATGTGAACACATACAAATATTTTTGGAACTTCATTTCACAACTTCGAGATAATCTAAATGATAGTTTCCAAAAGGATAACCAGTTGCTTGCCCAATTACATTATGAATATTCCAGAGACTCGCTTAACGCAAAATACGGAGAACCAACAAAGATTGTCAAAGGTACGACAACTGACCCTGACCTCAATAAAGAAATTATCTTTTATGAGAATGCCAAAAAGGTTGTGTGTATGGGTAAAACAATAGACTTTAAGGATGTTGTTAGCTGCGAAGTAGCTGATGATCCCGAATTTATTCCTGGACGTACGACAACCTATGGCGCGGAAATCTCCTTTTTCGGACTAGGATTCGGTGGATCGGAAACGCGTGCTACCCCAGATAAGACCATACACAATTTCGTTGTGCACGTCAAAATAGATAACCTAGCAATGCCTTTCGTGCATATAGCAACTGGTAGGGACGAACAAAAGGCAAGGGAAATAGCATCTAGTTTTGAATACATCATTCGACACCAGCAGGATAAGACTGAACGCATCCAGCCTGTTACGCCCAAGAAAAGTACAAGACAAAGGCGATAATCCAGAGAAAAATCTGTCTATCTAGTTTGCCGTTTTAGCAGGTTTGGCCGCAATATGCTGTGTAGGAGGCGTTCAAAGTCCTTACTGCTGGCGAAGATAATGTAGTAACGAACATCAGTTACTCTTGGTTTGACATGAGCAACACAATAAAACCTGAATAAAATGCAACAAGTTGTAGGGTGTGGGGACAAACAAACGCGCATTCTGCAACTTTAAACGGTAAATAACATTTCTTGTGTACATCAAAATGCAGTTAAACCTTTCTGTTTCTCGTTGATTTTTAGTATCTTTGCATATTAAAATTCCTAATCAAGACAATGGTAGAAAATCAAAACAACGAGAACAACTACTCGGCCAGTAACATCCAAGTGCTTGAAGGCTTGGAAGCGGTGCGCAAACGCCCCGCGATGTACATCGGAGACATCAGCGAAAAGGGACTGCACCACCTCGTTAACGAAACTGTGGATAACTCTATCGACGAGGCTATGGCCGGTTATTGTACCAGCATCGAAGTAACGATTAACGAAGATAACTCCATAACCGTGCAAGACGACGGGCGAGGTATACCCGTAGACGAACACGAAAAGCTACACAAATCGGCACTGGAAGTGGTGATGACCGTGCTGCACGCCGGCGGTAAGTTCGACAAAGGCTCGTATAAGGTGAGCGGCGGACTGCATGGCGTGGGCGTTAGCTGCGTAAACGCATTGTCTTCGAGAATGCTCTCGCAGGTGTTCCGCGATGGGAAAATTTACCAACAAGAGTACGAAACGGGTAAGCCGCTTTATCCGGTAAAGGTTGTCGGCGAGACGGATAAGCGCGGAACGCGCCAACAATTCTGGCCCGACCCCAGCATTTTCACCACAACCGTGTATCGTTGGGACATCATTGCATCGCGTATGCGCGAACTGGCGTACCTAAACGCAGGCGTAAAGATAACGCTGACCGACCTTCGCCCCGATGAAAACGGCAAGACACGTACGGAGACGTTCCATGCCAAAGACGGACTGAAAGAGTTTGTGCGTTACGTTGACCGTCACCGCTCGCACCTCTTCGACGATGTTATCTACCTTAAAACAGAGAAACAAAACATCCCCATCGAGGTGGCCGTGATGTATAACACCGATTACAGCGAGAACATACACTCGTATGTGAACAACATAAACACCATTGAAGGCGGTACCCACCTTACGGGTTTCCGCATGGCCCTTACGCGTACGCTGAAAGCATACGCCGACAACGACCCCGTTATATCCAAGCAGATAGAGAAATCGAAGATTGAAATAGCAGGCGAAGACTTCCGCGAAGGACTTACCGCCGTTATCTCCATCAAGGTGGCCGAGCCGCAGTTTGAAGGCCAAACCAAAACCAAGCTGGGCAACAGCGAAGTGTCGGGTGCCGTTCAGCAGGCCGTAGGCGAGGCTCTGGGCTATTATCTGGAAGAGCATCCCAAGGAGGCTAAGCTTATTTGCGATAAGGTGATACTTGCCGCCACTGCGCGTATCGCAGCCCGCAAGGCACGCGAGAGCGTTCAGAGAAAGAACCCCATGTCGGGCGGCGGACTGCCCGGTAAGCTGGCCGACTGCTCTAACAAAGACCCCAAAACGTCTGAAATATTCCTCGTGGAGGGCGACTCGGCAGGTGGTTCGGCCAAGCAAGGGCGCGACCGCTACACGCAAGCCATACTTCCACTGAAAGGAAAGATATTGAATGTAGAAAAGGTGCAATGGCATAAGGTGTTCGAGGCCGAGTCGGTAATGAACATCATACAGAGCATTGGCGTGCGTTTTGGCGTTGAAGGCGAAGACGATAAGGAGGCCAACATCGACAAGTTGCGCTACGATAAGATTATCATCATGACCGACGCCGACGTCGATGGTTCGCACATCGACACGCTTATCATGACCCTTTTCTATCGTTTCATGCCACGCATCATACAAGAAGGTCACCTGTATATCGCCACACCGCCCCTGTACCTCTGCACTTATAAGAACAAGGTGCGCGAGTATTGCTACAACGAACAGCAACGCCAAGCCTTTATCGACAAGTATGGCGAAGGGCAAGAAGACAGCAAGAGCATACACGTGCAACGCTATAAAGGTTTGGGAGAGATGAACCCCGAACAGCTTTGGGAAACAACAATGGACCCATCGAAGCGCCTGCTTAAACAAGTGACGATACAAAACGCCGCCGATGCCGATGAGATTTTCTCCATGCTTATGGGCGACGACGTGGAGCCGCGCCGCGAGTTTATCGAACAAAACGCCACTTACGCCAACATCGACGCATAAGGGCAACCGAGTGTATAGCAAAGTTTCTGAGTTCGTTAGCAGGTGTGTCCTTCGGCCTTCGAACGCTTTCGGCCGGATAAAGTAGCAGGCTTTGGGCAGAATGGAGCGCACAGCAGAAAACATCAAGCTAACAACTCGCAAGCTTACATGTATATATAATAAGGAGAGACTGCCTTTCGGGTGCAGCCTCTTCTTTGTTATTGGGCAGGTTCTTTAAGCAGGTGTGGAATTGTTAGAAGAGCATGCCCTTAGCAATTATTATTAGCAATATGGCCACGTTAGCCGCCTAAACGTCTGTGCAAGCCCTGCCCTGCGTGTTGCGGCTTATGGCGTTGGCAAATAGGAAACACGTGGTAGACGATAACATTTGCCCCTATCTTTCCCCCACAAACAACAATCGACAAATGAGAAAGACAATCTTAACAACAGCAACACTACTTTTTTCGGCCCTTACATCATTCGGGCAAGGTCTGCCCCTGTGCATTTGGGACAATCGCCCAGGCTCTTTCTTCGAGAACAGCATGCCCATTGGCAACGGAAAACTCGGCGCAATGGTAGACGGAAACCCGCATTGCGACTATCTTAAACTGAACGACATCACGCTGTGGAGCGGCAAGCCCATCGACCCCAACGAGGATGCTGGCGCGCACAAGTGGATTCCACAGATACGAAAAGCCCTGTTTGAAGAGAACTATGCGCTGGCCGACTCGCTGCAACTGCGCGTGCAAGGGCATAATTCGGCTTGGTATCAGCCGCTCTCCACCCTGTGCATCCGCGATGTGAAAGCGGCTGCAAACGCCGATGCGCCTTTGAAGAACTATCGCCGAGAGCTCGACTTGGATAGTAGCTTGGTAAAGGTGAGTTATGAAAGTGAGGGCGTGAGCTATCGTCGAGAGTACTTCGCCTCGCATCCCGACCGCGCCATCATGGTGCGCCTTACGGCCAACAAGCCCCACGCCATCAGCCTGCAACTGTCGCTTACCTCGTTGCTCAACCATCAAACACTTGTGGAAGGCAACACCATCAGGCTCACGGGTCATGCCGAAGGCCACCCCGACAGCACCGTTCACTTTTGTAACCTGCTGCAAGCGAAAGCCGCCGACGGCACGATAACGGCACAGGACAGCACGCTCTTGATAAGCAACGCCACACAGGTGGTGCTGTATATCGTTAACGAAACAAGCTATAACGGCTTTGACAAGCACCCCGTAACGCAGGGTGCACCTTATGTGCAACTGGCAGAAACCGGCTTGAAGAACCTGCAAAACTGCACTTTCGAACAGCTAAAACAAAACCATACGGGCGATTATCAGGCCCTTTTCGGACGCCTTGCCCTGCATTTGGATGGCACAAAGCTAGATACGCTCCGAACAACCGAGCAGCAACTGCTAGACTACACCAAGCGGGGAGAAACCAATCCTTATCTCGAGACGCTTTACTTTCAGTTTGGTCGCTACCTGCTCATCAGCTCATCGCGCACACCTGGCGTGCCTGCTAACCTGCAAGGACTTTGGAATCCGCACGTTAGAGCACCTTGGCGAAGCAACTATACGGTTAACATCAACCTCGAAGAGAACTATTGGCCGGCGCAAGTGGCCAACCTTGCCGAGCTGACCACGCCTTTGGTTGGCATGGTGAAGGCCCTATCCGTGAACGGCCGTTACGCTGCACGAAACTATTACGGCATTAACGAAGGCTGGTGTTCGAGCCATAACACCGACCTGTGGGCCATGACGAACCCCGTGGGCGAGAAACGAGAAAGTCCTGAATGGGCCAACTGGAACCTCGGAGGAGCTTGGTTGTTGAGCAACCTTTGGGAACAGTACGACTTTACACGCGACCGCCATTATCTTCGCCACACGCTCTACCCACTGATGAAGGGGGCGTGCGACTTTATGTTGCAATGGCTCGTGGAAAACCCCAAGCAGCCGGGAGAGCTGATTACTGCGCCGAGCACATCGCCCGAAAACGAGTATGTTACGCCCGATGGCTACCACGGCACAACGGTGTATGGCGGTACGGCAGACCTAGCCATATTGCGCGAACTGTTCGCCAACACGGCTACCGCAGACGAAATTCTGAACGGACGGCCAACGGCTTACAGCAAAAAACTGCGCCAAACGATAGGCCGCCTGCACCCATACACCATTGGTAAGGAGGGCGACTTGAACGAATGGTACTACGATTGGAGCGATTTCGATCCGCAACATCGCCACCAAACCCACCTTATCGGGCTGTATCCGGGGCATCACATCGCACCCGAAACAACGCCCGAACTGGCCGAGGCCGCCCGAAAGACGTTGATGCAGAAGGGCGACATCTCTACGGGATGGAGCACGGGATGGCGCATCAACCTTTGGGCTAGGCTCTACAATGGCGAGAAAGCCTATCAAATATACCGTAAACTGCTGACCTATGTGGCTCCCGATGCCATCAGGAAGAGCGATGCAGGCCCTGGTGGCGGCACCTATCCCAACCTATTCGATGCCCATCCGCCTTTCCAGATAGATGGTAACTTCGGCGGTACGGCTGGCGTTTGCGAGATGCTGATGCAAAGCGCGCGTGGTATTAGGCTCTTGCCTGCGTTGCCCTCGGCGTGGCCTTCGGGCTGTGTTAAAGGCCTTTGTGCGCGTGGTGGTTTCGTTGTCGACTTCTCTTGGCGCAATGGTAGCGTAACCCAAGTGTGCATTAAGAGCAAAGTGGGCGGACAAACCACGCTATACTATAATGGAAAGGCGCACAAAGTGAAATTAAAAGCGGGTAAGGAGGCCGTGTTGCGATGAAGTGTAGGGCGTGCATGATGGGCGTTGTCGGCGTCCTTGCTGCGTGGGTTGTGTCGGTGCCTGTTCGTGGTGCAAAGGCCATGTTTGCAGCCACGAATGTGGCTTGCGCGCATAACGGCGATGATTTTTCGTACACCGAAGGCGGTGGGATGCGGCGTGCCGACACCGATTTGGCTGTTGTTCCCACATCGCACGCCCTGTCTTTCTCCACCACTCCTATTATATATAAGGAGTACCACGGCCAAGATAATGCTGCTTTTCGCACAGTAGGCGAAAGAGTTGTAGCGGCATGTTCCGCTACTCCTATTATATATAAGGAGTGCCACGGGCAAGATAATGCTGCTTTTCGCGCAGTTGGCGAAAGAGTTGTAGTGGCGTGTTCCGATACTCCTATTATATATATGGGCTCGCAGAGGCAGGGTAGGGGCGGGGAAATTTGCGGTGGAAGCGGGCTGGTTGGACCGCGTTCTTTTCCTGAATTTGGGCTTTTCAAAACCGTTGAAAAAGAGAAAAGAAAGCGCAATCCCGCGCGCGTGTCCACGCCTTCCACGCTTCTAAGCCCTTACCATGCACCTTGGATAAGCGCACCGCAGCCAGACTCCACCGCCATGCAGTGGTTCTTGCGAACATATAAGCACAACGGCCGACCGCGTAAGGCCTACGTTAGCGTGGCCACCACAGGCAAAACGCAACTGCTGGTGAACGGAATGAACGTAAGCCGAAACCTCTTTGAGCCCCATCGCGCACAAGGCGACACGTCGGTTGTTAACATCGTCTACGACGTTACGCCCTTCCTATCCCGCAACGCCAACACCATCTCGCTGTGGTATTGCCCCACAATGCCCCATGTTGGTCGCCGACAAGTGGCCGTTTGCTATTGGGGCGAGAACGCTGACGGTAGTCCTTTCGCCTTCCAAAGCGATGAAAATTGGGCTTGCAGGCGAGCAAACCGAGGACTGCAACCACCCGAAAGCGAGTGGCAAGACGGCAACGACAAGGCCTTGCCCTGGCAAATTAACCTTGCCGACACCATCTCTTGGCAATCGCCCGTGCGCTATGCGCATCCCGAAACGCTCCCTCCCGCCACACCCTTGCGGCTCGTTCGCGCTCCGCGAGTGGTCAAAGTGTTCGGCCCAAGCTATGTAGACGTGCGCAACGACACCCTTACATACGTCTTCCCCCATCATTTTCAGGGCGTTGTGCGTATTACTTTTAGGGGAACTCGAACGGGAGAAAAAGTTTACATCAACGACTTCCGCTATGTTTGCAATAGCGCAACAGACGAGCAGTTTTTCTGCAAATTCATTGTTAAACCTACCTTTAAACTTATTGTCCACGGAGACAAGTACTTTCGTTCAGAACATGTCCAAAATGTTGAAGCTTTGGAAACATTAATTGTTCTGTATGAGAAGTTTCTTTTTTAATAAGTAACTATTTTCGGATTTTCGTTCTTTTTTCTTGTCGAAAGCTTGCGGTTCTGCTCAAAATTTCCTATATTTGCGAAGTAAAAGGTAAGGAAAT
Organism: uncultured Prevotella sp.; assembly: GCA_963514635.1. GTDB lineage: Bacteria > Bacteroidota > Bacteroidia > Bacteroidales > Bacteroidaceae > Prevotella. The sequence continues at coordinate 7,618 of CAUPVH010000020.1, forward strand.
GCGGAAACTACAATTGAACGACTTGACAATTCCCATTGTCAAAGAAAGCTGCGACGTTGTGAGTATGGACGACGACTTAGTTCTCGTCGACGACCTCAACAAGCTGTCGGACCTCATGGGTCCGCACAAAATGCAATGTTTGGTGCTAGCCATTTGTGCTCAGGGTAGCGCCCGTTACACAGTAGACACGATTACGTATGAGCTTCAACCCAACCACATCATGGTTGTTCCTGCTGGCCCAATACTCAACAGCGGGGAGTTGAGCACCAACTGCAAGGGTATAGCCATACTGTTGTCTAAGGACTTCATGAACGAAATCATCATGGGCATCCATGAACTTTCGTCCTTGATACTCTTCTCACGAACCAACCCTGTTTTTACACTCAATGCCGAAGAAGGAGGAGAAATGCTTCTCCACCTGTCGCTCATTGAGAAGAAAATGCAGCAGGCTGGGCATAGGTATCGCAAAGATACGGTGCGTTCGATGATTACGACGATGATTTACAACGCCTCGGACGCAATCTATCGTGTACAACAGACTACGGACTTGAAGAAGACACGAGCCGAAGCCATCTTCGCCAAGTTCATTAAAATGGTAGAACAGAACTTTAAAAAAGAAAGACGCGTAAGCTGGTATGGCGAGCAATTGGGCATCACGCCTAAGTATCTCTCCGAAACGGTGCGCAACGTTAGCAAGCGAACGCCCAACCAATGGATTGACAAGTACATCACGTTGGAGTTGCGCGTGCAACTTAAAAACACCACTAAGAGCGTGAAGGAAATAGCCCAAGAACTCAATTTCCCCAACCAAAGCTTCCTAGGGAAGTTCTTCAAAGAACAGGTGGGAGTTTCCCCGTCGCAGTACCGTAAACGGTAACCGCCCTCAGGTGCATGGTTTTTCCTTCTGCAATGTCGCCCCAACAATGAGTACATCATGGCAGATTGGGCTCGGCACATGCACCACCGAGCAGGCAAGGAATAGAGTTAGAGTGAATTAGAAACTTGATTTCGGAGCAGAGAATTTAGAGTTAGACTTAACTGATAACATTTATTGAAACATCGTAGAAAGAGTTAGACAGAAACATAAGAGAACGAGAATGAGAGGGTTGACGCTAGTTGTATTGCAACTTTTCTTGGTGCAATATACATACCTCCTCATTCTTACTGCGAATGCTACAATTGGCCTTTAAGGGCATCATTGTGTCTTTGCAATATGGATTTGAACACCTTTCCCGCTTCTTCTGCATGTGTGTTGCATGCCAACCTTAATGAATGAGCGCGCTCGGCTTGCGTGTTTTGGCATGCCGATAGTTGCACTAGGCGTTTATGGCATAGCCCATAATGCGGCCAAATGGGAAGGCAATGTATACGAAGTGAAGGCAAGTGCTGCAACATCCCTTGTTGTGGGCTAGGGCTTACGGTGCAGGTGTTAACCGCGGCGCGCCTGTTCCCTAGCTTGTCAACATCCCCTCATTGGTTTTTCGCGTTGGCGGTTTCTCCTTGGGTGTGACCTCAGTAGTTCATAATCACCAAAATAAATAACGTTCAAACGCCCTTGGAGGAACCACCTCCCTCGTTGCTCGCGCGTCATACCGCACCTGAACAGCGATGCGCTTGGCATCGAATGGCGCGGAAAACCATTTTCACAATCTTGCAATAGTACGTGTGCTCCTTGGCGTATGTGCATGTACTTTCATATTCAAGGGCGTCTGTTCCCTTGGCGTGTTCGCGTGTTTCTCAAAGCAAGCAGTACCACTTCTTGCCCAAACGCATGTACTTCTTTGTATAAGTGCATGTGTTCCTTTCGTATAAGTGTATGTACTCCTTGTATATAAGCACATGTGCTCCTTGGCGTATGTGCATGTACTACCATATTCAAGGGCATCTGTTCCCTTGGCGTGTTCGCGTGTTTCTCAAAGCAAGCATTACCACTTCTTGGCCAAACGCATGTACTTCTTAGTGTAAGTGCATGTGTTCCTTTCGTATAAGTGTATGTACTTCTTTGTATATGTTCATGTATTTCTTTGTGTATGTGCATGTACTCCCTTGTGTATGTACATGTGGCTTTTGATGTAAGCATGCAAGCTTTTGGGCTTGTGTGCAATGCCTGCGTTGTGCCTGCGCATCTGTTTCTTGGCGTAGACGTGTGCCTTTTGGGTTTTGAGCGCATGTTCTTTGT
>CAUPVH010000021.1:0-9500 GCA_963514635.1 uncultured Prevotella sp.
ACATCAAACAAGGCCTTAGCAAAGGCAGATAGCGTTTATCGCGTGTTGTATTATTACGACCAACGTGGGGCAAACATCAACCCCCGAAGTATCGTTCCCATCCCTGTTGTTGCACTTTCCGACAGCACAACGTGGCCCACCGACCCCGTAACGTTCGAGAGTGCATGGGTTAGTAAGAACAGAAAGTACTTCAACATAGGCTTTGCCTTGAAGGTGGGGCGAACAGACGAGCCCGACAGAAGGCAGCGAATAGGGGTTGTTCGCGACTCGTTTGTTACTACTGCCGCTGGCGAACACATCTTATATATGCACCTGGCGCACAGTCAGAACGGCGTTCCGCAGTATTATTCGCAACGTGTGTACATCAGCGTGCCCATCAAAAAACTTCCAGCCAACACTCGTTTCGTGTTTCGGGTGCAGGATTATCAAAGGATGATTACGGTGGAAAGGGGGGAATAGAATGAGGAGTTTCTTCGAGGAGTTAAGGAGTTAAGCCAATAGTTTGGTTAAACAACGAGGCTCGAAACAACTAAGGCTGCGACTTACTAACAAGCTGGTCATCCCCTGTGCAATAAAGCATTTGGCTTAACTCCCTAACTCCTTAACTCCCCAAATGTACTCCCTAACTCCCTAACTCCTTATAAACTCAACATCATGCTTACCAAGCAAGTAAACGGAAAAGGTCCTCAATGGGGCCGCAATTGTTATTTTTCTGAGAACGCCACCATTGTGGGCGACGTCATTATGGGCGACGACTGCTCGGTGTGGTTTTGCGCAGTACTTCGCGCCGATGTAGACGGAATACGCATCGGTAATCGCGTAAACATACAAGACGGGGCATGCGTACACCAGTCGCATGGCACGCCCGTGGTGATAGAAGACGACGTGTCTGTGGGGCACAACGCCACTGTTCACGGCTGCATCCTTCGTCGCGGCTGCCTTATTGGCATGGGCGCAACGGTGCTAGATGCTGCCGAAGTGGGCGAAGGGGCAGTGGTTGCGGCTGGTGCCGTGGTGCTGCAAGGCACGAAGATAGGTGCAAACGAGCTGTGGGCAGGCGTTCCTGCCAAGCTGGTTAAGCGCACCGCGCCTGGCCAAGCCGAAGAGTTCGCCCAGCATTATATGGAGATAAAGAAGTGGTATTAAGGTTCATGCCATTGATTAGCCTGCCCTTTTGGCTTTCATGGTTTCTTTAATGTCACTGGTGTTACTAGCCTATCTAGGTAAGCCGCTATGTCTCGGCTACCTAGATAAGCTAGTTTAATTTTGTAAAGTCAAGCCGATTACCTTTTATCTTCCCAACTCTAACGGCTTTGTGGCCTCCTTCAACCACACCAGATGTTCGCGGTCTAGGTGCGGAGCAAGCGTGGTGTACACCATGCGGTGGTAGTCGTTGAGCCACGCAACCTCTTCTGCCGAGAGCATGGAAAGAACAATCGGCGCGGTGTCGATGGGACAAAGCGTTAGCGATGTGAACTGCAAGAACTCGCCAAAGGCCGTTGAACGATAGGGAATAGTGAGCAAGGTGTTCTCTATCCTGATGCCATATTCGCCCTCGATATATAGTCCTGGCTCGTCGGTGATGGTCATTCCGGCGTGGAAAGGCGCAGGCCGCCATTGCATCCTAACCTGATGTGGCCCCTCGTGTACGTTGAGATAGGCCCCAACGCCGTGTCCCGTGCCATGCAAAAAGTTCATACCCTCGCGCCAAAGCGGCAGGCGTGCCGTGGCATCTAGCTGCGTGCCCGTTGCGCCATCGGGGAATTTCAGCATCGCAAAGTTGATAAATCCCTTCAACACCAGCGTGTAGGCGGTGCGTTGTTCGGGCGTTGTTTCGCCCAAAGCGATGGTTCGCGTGATGTCGGTCGTGCCGTCTTGATATTGCGCGCCGCTGTCGATGAGCACCAGTCCGCGCGGTTTTACGAGAATATCCGTTTCGGGTGTGGCCTCGTAATGCACGATAGCCCCATGCGCTTCGTAGCCAACGATGGTTTCGAACGACTTTCCGCGGAACAGCGGTTGTTCAGCTCTGAACGACGTTAGTTTCTCGTCCAGACTGATTTCCGTTTCTGTTCCGCCCTCCACGGCAGGTTTCAACCACTTCAAGAACTTCACCATCGCGATGCCGTCTTTCAGCATCGCGTTGCGAAAGCCCCTTATTTCGGCATCGTTTTTCACCGCTTTCAAGGCAGGGACAGGCGAGGGCAGCGTTATAATCTCTTGGCACGTAACCTTTTGCGCAAGCGTATAGTTGGTTGTGTTGGGGGCTAGCAAGATGTTATATTCGGCATAACGGGCAAGTCCCTTATCCACATCGGCGTATTCGGCCACCTCAATTTGCTGCGATTTAAGATACTCCGCCACCTCTGCTCCTAACTTCTCCTTATTAATATATAAGGTAGTACGGTTTTGTTCGATAAGCAAATAGGCCACGAACACGGGGTTGCACTGCACATCAGAGCCGCGAAGGTTAAGTGTCCACGCCACATCGTCGAGGGTGCTAACCAACGTTCCGTCGGCATGTACGGTGCGCAAGGCTTTCCGTATGCGTTCTATCTTGTGTCGTGTTTCTTCGCCTGCCAGTTCCAAAGGCTGCAATTCAACGCTGTTGGTGGGTATTTCGGGGCGGTCGGTCCATATCGTTTTCAGCGGGTCGATGTTGGTTCTAAGGGTCAGTCCGCCTAGTTTTCTCAGCTCTGCTTTAAGCGCATTCACCTCGTTCAAGGTGTTAACCATGCCGTCTAGTGCCACTTCGGTGTTGTCGGTATGGCGCAACTTGTCGGCCAGCCACTCGGCTACACTTGGCGTTTGGGGCAATCCGTCCTTTCTCACCTTAAATCTCGACCTTTTAAATGGCCCTCGGGGGGCGATCAAGTGGCGAAGGTCGCTCCACCCGGCGGCCCCAGCGGGTGTTCCCACAGCCGTGCCGGCCGAGCCGTTGAACCCCGAAATCCATTCGCGCCCTTTCCAATGTTCGGGCACATACTCGCCCGAATGGGGGTCGGTACTGGGAAAGATAAAGGCTGCCAAATGTTCTGTGCGCATCAGTTGGCGCAAGGCGTCAAGCCGTTGTTCGATTGTTTTCATATCTTGTGCTTTTAGTTTCTGCTGTGTTATATGGTTGTGTTGCGCCCCCATTTGTACGTCGTGTTCCGTCGAGGAGCATGTCGCGGGAAGTGTGCCCGTATGTTGTTGGCTCGGTGCTAAGTTATGAAATAAATATGAAAAACGTGGTCTTTGTCACCACTTTTGTAAGCTATAAGTAACAAAAAGCACGTACGTTTTAAAATTATAACAAATTAAAGGCCATGTAAGATGCCTGCCTTACCATTTTTTTTGCTACCTTTGCCCTAACAATGTAACGAAGTTACTTTAATCAAAAATCAAATATAATTATGGAATTTCTAACAGATGAGAAACTAGTTATTGTCGGTGCAGCCGGCATGATTGGTTCTAACATGGCCCAAACGGCTGCCATGCTTGGCCTTACCCCCAACATTTGCCTTTACGATGTGTACGAGCCAGGATTGGCAGGTGTTACCGAAGAAATGCGCCACTGCGGTTTCGAGGATGTGAACTTCACCTACACCACCGATGTTAAGGAGGCTTTCAAAGATGCTAAGTACATCATCTCGTCGGGTGGAGCACCCCGTAAGGAGGGCATGACCCGCGAAGACTTGCTCAAAGGCAACGCTACTGTGGCCGAACAACTGGGTAAAGACATCAAGGCTTACTGCCCCGACGTTAAGCATGTGGTTATTATCTTCAACCCCGCAGACATCACGGGCTTGGTAACGCTCATCTGGTCGGGCTTGAAACCCTCGCAAGTTTCAACGCTTGCAGCCCTCGACTCCATCCGCCTGCAAAGCGAATTGGCCAAGCACTTCGGCGTTGCTCAGAGCGAAGTTACGGGTTGTCGCACCTACGGAGGCCACGGCGAATCGATGGCTGTGTTTGCTTCTACCGCCAAAGTACAAGGCACACCGCTGCTCGACCTTATCGGTACGCCGAAACTCAGCACCGAAAAATGGGCCGAAATTAAGCAGAAGACGGTTCAAGGTGGTTCGAACATCATCAAACTTCGTGGCCGCAGCTCGTTCCAAAGCCCTGCTTACGTATCGGTTAAGATGATTGAGGCCGCTATGGGTGGCGAAGAATTTGCATGGCCCGCAGGTCGTTACGTGTCGTTCGCAGGCCTAGACCACATCATGATGGCTATGGAAGTGAGCATCACCGAGAGAGGTTCGGCTTACGAAGAAGTTATCGGCACGCCCGAAGAAATGGCCGAATTGAAGAAGAGCTACGACCACTTGGTGAAGATGCGCGAAGAGGTTATCGCCCTTGGCGTACTTCCTCCCGTGGAGAAGTGGCACGAAATCAACCCCAACTTGAAGTAAGTTAGGGCTGAAAGGCTAAACAGCATGCATCCCCCAACGCACGGCAAGTGCGCTTGGGGGATGTTTTTGTTTGGGTGGTTTGCCTTGTTCGGCCGAGCGAAAAGGCGGTGTGAGTGAGGTTTAGGCCTTGCATTGTGCAGCATGGCACGTTGTAGTTGGGGCCACTCTTTACCATAGCTTGTTATCCTTTTATGTAAAAGAGTTTGCTAGTTAAGCATAAAAATGGTAATTTTGCACAAATTAGTGGCCATACATGCCATGCGTGTAAAAACGCGGAGTGCAGGCCAATACGAAAACAACAACATGAAATAACTGCCATCCCTTGTGCGAGGGGCGTTGCGCCAGCAAGCGAAACACACACGCAGGGGGAACATACCTATTATATATAATATGTCTGAAAGAAAAGTGAGGGTGCGTTTCGCGCCCAGTCCCACGGGGGCATTGCACATCGGCGGAGTGCGTACGGCACTCTACAACTACTTGTTTGCCAAACAACAAGGCGGCGACTTGGTGTTCCGTATTGAGGATACCGACTCGCAACGATTTGTGCCAGGAGCCGAAGAATACATCATCGAGTCGTTTCGCTGGTTGGGAATAAAGTTCGACGAGGGCGTTTCCTTCGGCGGAAAGTATGGACCTTACCGACAAAGCGAGCGCAAGGAGATTTACAAACAGTATGTAGACCAGCTGCTAAACGAAGGCAAGGCCTACATCGCCTTCGACACGCCGCAAGAACTTGAGGCTAAAAGGGCCGAGATAGAAAACTTTCAATACGACGCCCAAACCCGCAACGGCATGCGCAATTCGCTGACGATGACGGCCGAAGAGGTGGACGCACTAATAGGCGACGGCACGCAATACGTGGTGCGCTTTAAGGTGATGCCCGGCGAAGAGGTGCATGTTAACGACATGATTCGTGGCGACGTGATGATTAAAAGCGACATTCTGGACGACAAGGTGCTGTACAAAAGTGCCGACGGACTGCCCACTTATCACTTGGCCAACATCGTAGACGACCACCTGATGGAGATAACTCACGTTATTCGTGGCGAAGAATGGCTGCCCAGTGCGCCGCTGCACGTGTTGCTGTACAAGGCTTTTGGCTGGGCCGACACCATGCCGCGCTTTGCCCACTTGCCTCTGTTGCTGAAACCCGAAGGCAAGGGCAAGCTCTCGAAACGCGATGGCGACAGGCTTGGTTTCCCCGTTTTCCCATTGGAATGGCACGACCCCAAGACGGGCGAAGTATCGTCGGGCTATCGCGAAAGCGGCTATTTCCCCGAGGCGGTGATAAACTTCTTGGCCTTGTTGGGCTGGAACCCGGGCACCGAACAAGAAATGTTCACCCTGCCGCAGCTGGTTGAGGCCTTCGACATCAGCCGCTGTTCTAAGGCTGGTGCCAAGTTCGATTATCAGAAAGGTATTTGGTTTAACCACGAGTACATCTTGAAAAAGAGCAACGAAGAAATTGCACGCCTTTTCGCGCCGATAGTGGCAAACAACGGCATAGACGAACCGATGGAACGCGTTGTGCAGGTGGTTGGCATGATGAAAGACCGCGTGAACTTCGTGAAGGAGCTGTGGCCGCTGTGCTCGTTCTTCTTTATCGCACCGCTTGAATACGACGAGAAGACGGTGAAGAAACGCTGGAAAGAGAACTCGGCCGAGGTGATGACACAGCTTGGTGACGTGCTAGAAGGCCTGAACGACTTCTCTATCGAGAACCAAGAACGCGAAGTGTTTGCCTGGGTAGAAAGCCAAGGCTATAAGTTGGGCGACGTGATGAACGCTTTCCGCCTTGCGCTTGTGGGCGAAGGCAAGGGCCCGGGCATGTTCGACATCAGCGCATTCCTTGGCAAAGAAGAAACGTTGGCACGACTTCGTAGGGCTATTGAGGTGTTGAAATAGGGTAGGGCGGCATTGCGCCGCTTGCCCCATGCTTAAAGGCTTGTTGCATAGTGTGCCTTTGATGACGGTAAACAAAGCAACAACGCATTGCGCCATCGTGGCGCAAACCGTGCAATAGGCCTAACATCACCCATTCATCAAAACCCCACGCTCGTGTATAACATCATTATTTATATCTATCTTTTGGGCGTTGCCCTTGCCAGTGTTTTCAGTGCTAAGGTGCGGAAAATGTGGCGAGGCGAACGCGATGCTTTCGATGTGTTGCGCAACCAAGTTGAAGAAGGTGCGCAATACGTGTGGTTTCATGCTGCCTCGCTTGGCGAGTTTGAGCAGGGACGGCCGCTTATCGAAGAGTTGCGCCGTACGCATCCGCAATATAAAGTGCTGCTCACGTTTTTCTCACCGTCGGGTTACGAGGTGAGAAAGAACTACGAAGGTGCCGACATCGTTTGTTACTTGCCGCTTGATACGCCGCTCAACGCTCGCCGCTTTTTGCGGCTAGTGCGCCCCGTGATGGCTTTTTTCATCAAGTACGAGTTCTGGTACAACTACTTGCACATCCTTAAACATCGCGGTGTGCCAACATATAGCGTGAGTAGTATCTTCCGTCCCGACCAGATTTTCTTTCGTTGGTATGGCAAGAGTTATGGAAAAGTGCTTGCTTGCTTTTTTCATTTCTTCGTTCAGAACGAACAAAGCCGCAGCTTGCTGGCCACGATAGGCCTTCGCAATGTTACGGTTACGGGCGATACGCGATTTGACCGCGTGCTGCAAATACAAAAGGCCTGCAAGCATTTGCCTTTGATTGAGAACTTTGTGCAGGGCAAACACTTGTTTGTTGCGGGCAGTAGTTGGGCACCCGATGAAGATGTTTTCGTGCCTTTCTTCAACTCGCGGTCTGATTGGAAGATGGTTATTGCTCCCCATGTGGTGAGCGAAGACCACCTGCAACAGTTGGAACAGCAGGTGCAAGGGCGAACCGTTCGTTATTCAAAGGCTACGCCTGAGACTGTGGGCGAGGCCGATTGTCTGCTCATCGACTGCTATGGACTGCTGTCCAGCGTTTACCATTATGCCGACATAACCTACGTTGGCGGCGGCTTTGGTGTAGGCATACACAATGTTTTGGAGGCAGCGGTGTGGGGTGTTCCCGTTATTTTCGGTCCTAACAACCAACGTTTTCAAGAGGCGCAAGAGCTAATGGCGTGTGGCGGCGGCTTTGAAGTGGATTGTAAAGCGCACTTCGAGGCGCTGATGGACGAGATGATTGAGTCTCCTTGGCGTGTGCAAGCGGCCGGAGAGAAGTCAACCGAGTATGTGAGGAGTAAGGTTGGCGCAACGAATAAGGTGTTGGAAAGGGTGTTCCCAACCTTCTACCAGCCTCAAAGCTAACTACAACTGGCCTTACCCTCGACCCTACTACCAGCCTCACCCCCAGCCATTAACGGCCAACTCCCAGCCTACTATCGGCCTAGCCCGACCCTCTACCAGCCTCACCCCCAGCCCCTCTCCAAGGGGAGAGGGGAGTAGTATGCCTTGTTGTTGTCTTGTTGACTTTGTGTTTGCAAAGCGTTTTGTTCATATTCTTCCATAATAAACGGCCGCACAGCTACCTGCAATCGCCCTACTACCAGCCTCACCCCCAGCCCCTCTCCAAGGGAAGAGGGGAGTAGTAAGCCTTGTTGTTGCGCTGTTGGCTTTGTGTTTGCAAAGCGGTTAGTTCATTTTCTTCCATAAAAAAACGGCCGCACAGCTACCTGCAATCGGCCTACAACTGGCCTCACTCCTATCCATTAACGGCCAACTCCGACCCTACAAATGGCCTCACCCCCAGCCCCTCTCCAAGGGGAGAGGGGAGTAGTATGCTTTGTTGTTGCCCTGTTGGCTTTGTGTTTGCAAAGCGTTTTTGTTCATATTCTTCCATAAAAAGCGGCCTCACCTCCAACTTCTTTCAAGCGGAGAGGGTAGTAGTATGCCTTATTGTAATTGCTATTAGCATTGTATTAGCAAGGCATATCACTCCCCTCTCCCCTTGGAGAGGGGCTGGGGGTGAGGCCGGTAGTAGGGTCGGGTGTGGCCGGTAGTAGGGTCGGAGTTGGCCGGTTGTAGGGTGGTGAGTGACCAGTGGTTTTGGGTTGGTCGGCTTTTACCTCTCTCTTCCGAATATGCGGAGCAGGTAAAGGAAGAGGTTGATGAAGTCGAGATAAAGGTTTAGCGAACCCATCAACGCAACCTTTTGTGCCCCTTCTCCCTCGTCTTCGGCTCGCATTAGCAACTGCTTAATCTTCTGCGAGTCGTAGGCAGTAAGGCCAACAAACACAAGAACGCCGATGTAACTCACGATAAGGTCGAACGAACCGCTCTTAAAAAAGAGGAGGTTGACAACCGTTGCGATGATAATTCCAACGAGAGCCATCAGGAGTATCTTGCCCAAACCCGATAAGTCGGCCTTGGTGAAGTAGCCGAATGCGGCCATTGCGCCGAATGTTCCTGCGGTGATGAAGAACGTTTTGGTGATGACGCTGGTGGAATAGGCAAGGAAAATCACCGAGAGTGTTGCCCCATTGAGGGCCGAATAGAGGATGAAAAGCAGGGTTGCCGTAGTGAGCGAGAGCCTATTGATGAAACGGCTGATGCCGAAAACCAATGCCAATTCGGCAATGATAAGCACCATAAACACGCCACGGCTTTCGAGCATTTGGCTAACGAGTACCTCGGAATGGGCCACGCCATACGCTGTTACGCCTGTTATTACTAGTGCAAGTGTCATCCATAAGTACACCTTACGCATCAGCGCAGGAAAGGCTAACGATAATGCACCCTCTTTTTCTCTGATTAGTCTGTCGAAATCTTGTTGTTCCATAACTTTGTTTTGTCTGTTAATTGATTTGAATAGACAAAGATAAGACGTTTTCTTCAATAAACGCTTGCGTGTTCAAAGAATTTAACAAAAATGCTATCGTTTTGCTTAGAGCACATGTTAAATGGCCTAATTAAACCTGTTATATGGCAGGCTTTGTATAGAAATCAAACAAATTAGAGGTGATAAAGCATAAAACTTCTAGTTTTGCTTTACCATGTGGCGTCTTTTTCGTATATTCGCAGTGTATAACAAGATGATAATCTGATGAGATTTTGTTGAGGAGTAAGGATATCTAATGAGGAATTAAGGAGATTTGATGAGGTGTTAAGAGA
>CAUPVH010000022.1:0-9397 GCA_963514635.1 uncultured Prevotella sp.
GAATAGTCTTGTTGTTGCTTGGGCAGAAATCCAGCCTTTTTCTTAATCTCGCTGTACAGTATCTTGCCATCTTTCGCATTGTTCAACGGAGCTTTATCCACAACGTAAAACTCTTTTTCGAGGGCTTTTAGGTCGTCGTAAAAAGTTTGTTTGGCTTTCAAGGCTTTGCTTTTCAAGTCGTCCCACCTAGGGTCAGAAAGCAAGTTTGCATACTCGTCTTGGGCATACTCGCCAATTATAAGTTCCCAATTGGTAGACAGTGGGAGTTTTGAAGACAATTGAAATAGGCGGTTTAGATAATTAAAAGCCTTGTCTTTCTCGTTCAGGTAGCCAGCAAGAACAGACGCCTTGTAGAGCCCTATATCTTCGATGCTGTCGGGAAAAAGGGCAAAGGCATGCTCGTACATGGCAAGCGACTTTCTGTAAGTTATGCTGTCTGCCGACTTCCACATGGTTTCCAAAGCTACTTGCGTTAACTCTGCATAACTTTCTTGCGCGTGCAACGGAATAGACACTAACACAGAAAGTAGCAAAAGATGCTTTACTATTTGTTGTTTCATTTTGAGCAGTTCCTCCTTTGTTTAGCTCTCGGTGTCGGAGATGTTCGTTCACGAGAGAGCTTTTTATGTCAATAACGCCAACAAACCTGTTTTATTGCAAAAAGAAACCGAACAAATAGGGTATTTGCTCGGCTTCTTTTTGGGGATATTCAATTGCTAGTTCATCAGTTAAAGAGTAGAACAGCTAACGTGTTGACAGGTTTGCATGTCGCAGGTTAAACATGCAATTTGTGTTTTCTAAAAGCCAAATTGCATGGTGTGAAAGCGTGGCGAAACTTACTTCTTACCCTTCTTCTTGGCAGCCTTCTTGTCGGCGGCAGCCCAATATTTTGCACCTTTGGCTTTCAGTTGGGCGGTGAATGCTTTGGCCTCGGCAAGTGCCTTGGCTTCGTCTTCGGGTGCTGCGTAAGCGTGTTTGTAGCCCTTAACCTCGTTCCAATGTCCGCGGGTAAAGTCGGGAACCTCTACGGGCATAAAGCCGTTGTCCATCGAGATGGAGCCAAGTTCGGCCAAGCAGCACCATTCGGCCAAGTCGTAAACGTCCATATCGAGTGGCAAGCCGTTTTGCAGACAGTAAACCAAGCGGCTGTCCATGATGAAGTCCATACCTCCGTGCCCGCCCACTTCTTTGGCCTCGTCGCCATATTTCTTCACAATCGGACTGGTGTAGCGTTCAACAAGAGCCTTCATGTCGGCCTCTTTCAGGTAATCGTGTCCCGAAAGGTCGTCGTTAGAGGGCGTAACGCCAGCGTCTTTCATGTCTTTGGCCGACACGGCATAACCTTCCACGGGATACTTGTTGGCAAATCCCTTGGTGCCCGTAAGCTGATACATGCGGTTATAGGGTTGGGGGGTCATCACGTTGTGTATAATTTCCATCACCTTACCTTGCTCTGTGCGGATGAGCGTTGTGGTTTGGTCGCCGTTGCGGAAGGTGTCGCAAGGCTCGCCAGAGAACTTTTCCACTTGCTTTTTGCCGTTAAACGAGCGTGTATCCATGGCGATGAGGGTGCGCATGCGGTCGCCGCGGTGGATGTTCAGCACCTGTGCGATGGGGCCAAGGCCGTGTGTGGCATACACGTCGCCACGAAACTCCTTGTTATAACGTAGGCGCCAGCCCAGCTTGTCGTTGGGGCCGTTCTTCCAATAGTGTTTCCAGAAGGGCGACAGCTCGTGTCGGTAGGCACCTTGGGCGTAGATAACATCGCCGAAAAGTCCCTCTTGCGCCATGTGCAACGAGTTGAGTTCGAAGAAGTCGTAGCAGCAGTTTTCGAGCATGATGCAGTGCAGGCGTGTGCTCTCGGACAGGTTAATAAGTTCCCAAATCTCGTGCATGTTCATGGCCGAAGGCACTTCTATGGCGGCGTGCTTGCCGTTTGTCATGGCTTCTTTGGCCACAGGGAAGTGGTGAGCCCAGTCGGTAGCGATGTACACGAGGTCGATGTCGGGGCGTTTGCATATTTCCTTGTAGCCGTTTTCGCCGTAATAGATGTCGGCGGCAGGCATGCTGGCTTGCTTTAAATACTTTTGGCAACCCTCGGCACGGCTCTTTTCGTAGTCGCAAAGTGCCTTAATCTCGATGCCGGGGATGTGGGTCCAGCGTTCAACGGCACCCGGTCCGCGCATGCCAAGGCCAACAAAGGCCACGCGCACCACCTTCATCTTGGGCGTAACGAGGTTGAGAGCCGATTGTTGTCCTGCGTCGCGTTGGGGAACATCGGTTACTAACGTGCCGTTTACTTTTTTGTATGGCCAGTTAAACTGCGCCTTCATCGTTTGGGGCATCAATGCGAGTGCCACAAACAACAGTTGTAATAGTAGGTTTTTACGTAACATATATGTTGTTAATTTTAATGTTTATGTCTACCTTTCAATATAATATGGTGTGATGCAAAGGCTTGATTGTTGGCCGCAAAGATAATAAATTATGCTGTGAATGCGTAGGAAATGTTCGGGAAAAAACATCTTTTCTTCTTATTGGCATATAGTCGTTGTTTTGCCGCATATAACTAAACGCCCCGTCGGCTTGGGGCCAACGGGGCGCGATGGCTGTTAGTGCGTTGCGGCAATTATAGCTTTTCGTAATACGGTAGTCGGTTTAGGGGCACGTCTATGGTTATCGTTCGGCCACCTTTTAGCACGCGTCCGCGGTCGTCTTTCCATTTCCCAGGAGGAAGAACTACGCTTCGGCTCGTACCCGCTGTTACCATCGGAGTCACCATATACCGTGCGCCAAGCATCCATTGGTCGGTTATTTCGGCATAACCGCGGTTAGGATAGACGTATTCAAGACTTTGAACGATGGGCTCGCCCGTTGTAGCCGACTGGCGTGCGCACTGTAAGATGTAGTGCCCAAAGGTGGCATGCAGCTTAGCCATGGCCTTTACGGCTTGCAGATGTTGGGCATCGAGAATGCGCCACGGGGCAACCGAGAACTGCATCATGGGCATAAGGGCGTGAACTTGCGCCGAACGAACGATGAGTTGTTGGTCGAACTGAGTGGCGTCGATGCCTAAGAAGGTGGCGAACGATCCGCCGCCAATCATGTCGGGGCAAGCATAGGCGTAGCCAAGCAAGCCTGCTGCAATCATATCGGGGATAAGTAGGCGCACGGCTTGCCACGAATAGTCTTTGTCGCCCAAGCGTTGAACAAGCTCTTTGCCACCCATTTGCCAGCCTGCGCGATATTCGTTGAAGGGGAAAGCAAGTCCCAGTTCGGCCCAAGCACGTGTATGGTCTACCGAAACGATGCCCTTTCCGCCATGCGAAACAAGGTCGGTGCGGTGGTAAAAGTGGTTGTCGCCACCGTCAAACTTAAAGCCGTCGATGCCGTAACGTTGTTGAACGCCGCGCAATAGGCCGATAAAATGGTTGCGCGCATGGGGATTGGTGAAGTCGTACACGGCACTTTGCCCATTCCACCATTTGATAATGGCTGGCTGCGAGGTGGTGTCGGTTAGTAGAAAGCCCTTTTCGGCCAGGTTGCGATACTCTGGGCTGTCGGCAGAAACGAAGGGACAGACCCACAACATCACCTTAAAGCCCATTTGGTGTAAGCGTTTCACCATGCCTTCGGGGTCGGGAAAGCGGTCTGGTTTAAACTCAAAGTTGCCGTAATGTCGCTGCCAGTTGTCGTCTATCATGATGATGCCAGGGGGGAAACCGTTCTTCACGATGTCTTCGGCGTAGGCCAACACGTCTTTTTGGTTTTGGTTGTACATCAGTTCAATCCAAGTGTTGTATTGGGGCATGGTGAAAAACAGGCTGTCGGGCAACTTACCGCTGGGTGGGAAGTGGGCGTGCATGGCTGCGAGATAAGCATCGCGCAGGGTTGAACCCGCCTTTTGGGGGACGGTAATGGGTGCGAAGGGCGAGTCTAGATGCAGGTCGCCTTGGCGCACGCTGAATGTAAATGGGCGGTCGCTCCATACATATCGGCCTTTGTTGGAGACGAGTAGGGGCGACACTTGGTTGTTGTCGTTGCGGTTGAAGAGGTTGAACGCGGGCAGTTCTTTGCCGAATGGCATCTTCGAACCTAAGGCTGTGGCTCCGCCCCACCAGCGTTCGCCAGGCAGCGAAGGTATGTTTGTGGCGTGTTGTGCACGTGAAACAAGAGCGAAAGCGAGGGCAAGGAAGAGGGTAAGGGTGCGATGATGCATATTCTTTTTGAGGAGTTAAGGAGTTAGGAAGTTAAGGAGTTAAGCCAAATGCGTTGCTGCTGAGTGGCTAGCCACCTTGTTAACTCGTTTACTTGTTAGGTTGTCAACTAAGATGAAGCTAAGGAGTTAAGCCAAATGCGTTGTTGCTGAGTGGCTAGCCACCTTGTTAACTCGTTTACTTGTTAAGTTGCCAACTAATGATGGAGTTAAGGAGTTAAGCCAAATGCATTGAAGACGTTGGAGTTCCTTTTGCTTTTTAGCTCATAATTCACAAGGCATCTCACTCCCCTCTCCCCTTGTAGAGGAGCTGGGGGTGAGGCCGATTGTGGGCGAGTGGTTGAGGCATTATCTTCTACTTCGCTACATATTCGAGGGTGAAGGGTGTTGTTCCTTTGCGCACAACCTCGTCTTTGGGCGTTATCTCTATACCGTCTTTCAGGTCGATTACCACCTTATAATATCCCGCTTCTTTGGGAATGTTGAAACTACCGGGGCCATTGGCCGTATTAGCATACGTGGTGTTAAAGGCTGCGCTGGGCAATCGCAGTGATTTACCACCGCGTGGATAGGTTACGTAGAAGGCTACATCGCCGCCCCAACCAAAGTTGTAGAACGTACCTTCGTATGTTCCCTTGTCTGTGCGAGCCAAAGGTATCACCTTCTCGGCATTCCAAACGATGTCGGTTGCATCTTCTCTTGGTGCCAAACTCCAACCGTCCATGTAGATGAATTGGGGATAAGCGGAGGTGGGACAGGCATAGAACTCGCCGTTAAAGAGGTCGAGGCGTGTATAGTATTTGTCGTTGGCGGTCTTCAATGTCCACGTTTCGTTGCCCACGCCATCAAACAAATCGGTGCTGCCTTTAAAGGGAGCAAGACTGAATGGAGCCGAGACGGTTTGACCTTTCTTCATGTCGAGCATTCCTTCGTACACGTAGTTGTTGCCCGGTTTGATGTTAAGTTTCTGCCCATTGACGGTAATGGCAGACTGCATCTCTTGTCCATTGACCGTTACTTTGCCGTTGGCAAAGGTGAGCGACTTACCATCGCCGCTTATTTTCACCGTGGTGCAAACGCCCTTTTCGAACTCGGCACGGATGGTGAAGCGTCCTTTATCGGTAACGGGGAAACTCTTATTCTTGTCGTCGGTCTTGCTCATCACGATGTTCTTGCCGTCCCAAAGGATGTAGTTTCCTGTGGAAGGTTGTTTCAAACGGAATGTTCCTGGTGCGGTACTTCCCCACATTCCCACATTGGGGTCTTCGCCTTCGGGAGCCGTCCACGTAAAGTATTGTGCGCCCTCGTACCCAAATCCCTTCATGGCCATCTTGGTTTTGGGTTCTTTTATCTCGCCATCTTGCCAATGACCAGATATTGTTCCGAGGATGTAATAGTTTTGGGTGTCGCCCAATGGTGCCCAGAAATGTTTCTCGCCCTTGGTTAATTCGAAGGTAACGGGGTTGAAAGACACCTTGAATGAGGCGTCAATGTCGGCGCCAATCACGATAGAATCTTTGGCCATCGTGGTGATTTCGCCGCCTTTCGTGCCCCAATAAATACCCGAATTGTCGGGTGTCGCGGCCACAATTCCTTTGGCATTGGCAGGAAAGAAGATGTCGTCGGATGCCGAAAACTCATCGCCATTCTTTGTTAGGGGGTAAACATCGCCCGTAGAAAGGAACAGATATAGCGTGGTGAACGTGGGTGCCGAGACGTTGGTTAGGTCGAAGTTTTGCACCAATTCGCCGTTGCGCGTGTTGTTCAGGCGCACTTGTAGTTTTAGGTTTTCGGCCTTAGCGTTCTTGGGCAAGGCCACAAGTAGGTCGGTATTTACGTGGAACGTGTCGCCCAACAGACTTTGTTGCTTGCGCACAAGTGTATCGCCAACGGCGTTGGTGATGGTTATCACGTATTGTTCTAGGTTTCGTTCGTCGGTCATAAGTCCCGAAACGTTCACCTTGTCGCCATATAACAGCCCGTCTTGGGGCGTTACTTGTAGTTCCATGGCAGGTTTCGGACCGTTTTTCTCCGTGCTTATAGCGTTGTCGTTGTCGCTACATCCCACCAGCGCGAAGACTAATGGCAGCACGAATGCACAATAGATAGACTTGAACATAATGTTATAATTTAAGTTAGGCTTTTACGAATATGTTTAATTTGTACATCCATCGCAGCACGAGGAGTACGAAAAGGCCCTGCATGGTTGCGCCTAGCACGGGGTAGAAGGTGCCAAGCAGGGGCTTGAATCCATAGAAGAACGAGTCGGTGAGCGAAGAAAAGCTCACGTATTCGCCCAGCACGTAGGCCACAAGCGAGTTGGTTCCGTAGAAACGCAGCCACATTAGGCCGCGCGTATGGCCTTTAAGGTCAACCCAATAGTATGCTGCCGCCATGAGCAGGAAACAGATTCCGCCTGCAAGGAAGGTCATCGAGGTAGACCAAATGTGTTTGATAATAGGAACAATAGGACTTAACGCGAAGGCCAAAACAATGAGGCCGACACCCGAAAGCAACAGGATGCGCAGCTTGCTTGTTCCCGATTTACTTGTGCGTAGTACCACACCAGCCAGATAACCCAGGTAAACGGTGGCCACAAAGTTGAGCGATGAGAGAATCCAAGTGTAATGATAGGTTGCATCCCATTGCCATTGGTTGCCGTTCCATATTACTCCGTCGCGCCAACGACCCAGCACCTGCCGGTCTATCTCTTCGCAAATGTTGGCGTCGATGGTAAAATCCATCTGTCCCCAAATGGCAAACACGGCCACGTAAACCACCATGCAACTAGCAACAACGGCCAGTTGTGTTCGCCAAGAGGTGTAGACGAAGAGCAGCGCAACCACCACATAGCCCACGGCAATGCTTTGCAGCGTGTTGCTGTAAAGGTGAAGTAGGCGGGCATCTAGGGCAAGCAGGTTGCCCTGAACCACCATACCTAATACCCAAAGCACCACAAATCGCTTGAGCAGGCGGAGCAAGAACCCTGCGCCAGCCTTGCTTTCGCCACGCTGGTACTTGGCCATGGAGAAGGGAATGGTAATGCCCGACATGAACATAAATAAGGGCATGATGATGTCCCAGAAACAGAAACCCTGCCAAGGCACGTGGGTTATCTGCCCATAAACCACTGCGCCGAATGTGCCTGGTGCTGGTTGGCTGGCCTCTAACCACTGATAAACCACAGGTTGGAACAGAACAAGGAAGGCCAAGTCTATTCCGCGCAAGAGGTCGAGCGACAGAAGGCGCGACGGACGCGATGTCGCCATGTTGCCGTTGGCTACCGTTGGGGGCTGTTGGGCTTGCTCTTCGCCGCTGTTATGGGGCGATGGCGCGCCGTTGAGGGGTGGGGTTGGATAAGTCATTTGCCTGTTTGGGGTTATATTTGTTGGGTTGATGAGGGTTGTTTTCGCCTTGTTCGAGTGGCCGTGGCCTTCTATGGCTATTTCTTCTTGGTGAAAATAAAGGACGAAGTGCCTGGTTTGGCATTTTTGTCTTGAACCACATCTAAGGTGATGTTCATGTCGTTATAACCCGTTTCACGCTCCCATGCGGTGGTGTTACCCAGTTGCACGGCGTATTCGGGGATGTTTTGCAACATTTTACTGGCATCGGGCAGCCACATATAAAGCTTATATTTGCCTGCGGGCAGACCTTGCGGAATGCGCAATCGCGTCTTTATCGGGGTTTGTTTCCCTGGTTGCACCATGCGAAGGTCTATGTCTGAGGTGGCCATGTATTCGTCTATGTCGTTCAAGGGGCGAAGAATAAAGATGGTGGGGCGTGCATTGTACATGCAGGCCGTGCCCTGATTAACGAACCAAAGGTTTAGAACGAAGTCGCTCCCTTGTGCGATTTTTTCAGAATATTCGGCTTTTTGCAAGGCTATGCGATAACCCAACAGTTTCTTTATCTTGTCGAAATATCCGCCCACCTTCCACGAGTTGAGCAAATCTGTGTAGTAAGCGTCGTTCAAGAACGACCAATGCAAGTAGTTAACTTCGTTCCAAGCCTCTTCTCCTGTGGCCCATTTAACGCCTGATGGCGGAACTGCCGTCTCACCCCCAAGTGGAACATACAGTGCATCTTGCGCAACATACTTCTTGTCTTTCTCGATGTTGATGTATGTACCCATGTTTGTTTGGTCTGTCATAAAGGCGTCGTTGTGGTGGGCGATGCGTGCGGCAGGTTCGTTTTTGTAGGCCGTTTCGTTGTTAAGGGGCGTTGCGTTCCCCACGAAATCTTGCTTATACTTGGGTGTACGCACCTGTATGCTCCGCTCGGCTGGCAGCACTTCGAGCCATTTATTCAGCAATTCGCGGTAGGCCGTGGCGTTATTTAGCTTGTTTGTAGAGTAATACCACTCGCCCCACGCACCGATAAAGCCAGCCTGAACGCAGGCAATAACGCCCACATACTTGTGCAAAACGGGTTTTATTTGGTCTAGATGGCGCTTGATGATGTGCATGGGCGCATCAGCTCCGTCTTGTTTGTCGGTGTAGGCGAAACGCAAGATGGCCTTCATGCGCGCATCACGTACGCTCTGTAAGTCTACTTCAAGCTGGGTGATAAATAGCTCGGGAAAGTCGCGGTCGCGGAATTCGGGCAAATAATACATTAGCTGCACCAGCGTTTTGCCTTGGCTCCTCCATTGTCTCATATCGCTTAAACGAGCGTATTTTTTGTAGAACACCTCGTGTTGCGTGTACAATCCGCGTTCGGGATTGGCTATTTCGTCGTTGCTTAGTTTATATGTTACGGTTGTCAAACCCGTTTCGGGGTTCTTCTTTGGACCATTGTTGGGATTTTCCTCGTTTGTGTTGCTCCCGCAAGCTACGGCCAAAAGTACAAAGGCCGCCAACAAAATGCAATGTCTTTTCTTCATGTCGTATTGATGTTTTGGGCTTGGCCGAAACGAGAAAAGTCTCGGCCAAGCAGGTTTTTATTGATAACCAGGATTTTGTTTCACTGCACCCTTGCCGTCGATAATGGCTGCGAGGGGTAGCGGATACACCTCTTTATACTCCTCGGCGTAAGGCGAACCGTTTATTTTCTTTACCCAAGGGATGAGTTTGTGATAGCGAATGAGGTCGGCTCGGAATTGTCCGTTCTCGCACCAGAACTCGTGCCAGCGTTCCGTTAGCACGGCGTCAAGCACCTTTTCGGGCGTGTTGAGAGTGG
>CAUPVH010000023.1:0-9323 GCA_963514635.1 uncultured Prevotella sp.
TACCTGACCATAGCTAAGACGCATGGTAAAATTGGCATCCGAGTAGTGGGGCATATCCTCTTCCATACGCAATTTGGCTGCACAGAGATAGCGTTCTTGCGCCTCGATGGAATCGTTAATTGCGCCCATTCCTTCGGTTAGGTCGTAATAGATGTCCATCACGTCTTGTCCGAAACGCACTCCTGGGTCTTCTTTGTACGCCTTGGTGTTGTAAAACAGCTTTGCGCCCTTCTTCATGATGATGGAACGCGCATAAAGGTCGTCTACAAAACGCTGATAATCGCCGCCGAAACGTTGGTCGATGGTGGTGTAGAACTTGGGCAAATAGCGATTGCCTACCTGCTGGCGATAGTTTTTAAGCAGTACGGCCAGCACTTCTTTATCTAATGCCGCATCCCATTCGTTGCTGTTGTCGGCAAACTCGTGGTATTGCTTTGATGCAGGTTTCTTAGGACCTTTCACTTCCATGCCGCCCATTGCAAGGCGCATGGCACGTGTAGCCAATTCGTTGGTGCGGCGGAAAGTTTCCATCCAATAATAGCGCGTACGAACGCGGTCGAAACGCTTTTCGTAGTAAGCACCCAGCTTATCAAAGTCGAGTTTTCCTTTAAGAAAGCCCGTTGAGTCTTGCCATTGGCGCAAGCGTGCCTCGTAATCGCGCTTTTGTTGCACTAAGCCGATGGAATCGATACATTTGTTCATTCCCAAAGAGTTCTTCCAATAGTTGGCACTCTGGGCGAACTTAGAGTCGTACTTAATGCGCACAGCCTCGCTAGCACGCATGTGTCGGCGCATTACATCTTGCTTAACGCCTCGCACTTGGGCGCGTGGCGTGTTCTCGCAATCGCGTCTTTCGATGATACCATAACTTGAAATGTAACGGCTGGTGCTACCTGGATAGCCCATTGTCATGGAGAAATCGCCCTCTTTATAGCCTTCGAGCGAGATGGGTGCCCAATGCTGCGGACGATAAGGCACATTATTCTTAGAATAAGCGGCAGGTCCGTTTGTAGTTGGGTCGGCATAGATACGGAACACGGCGAAATCGCATGTCTGTCTCGGCCACATCCAGTTGTCGGTCTCACCACCGAACTTACCCATCGACTTAGGCACGGTGAAAACGAGTCGCAAATCGGTGAAATCTTGGTAAACGGTGGCATAGAAACTGTTGCTCTCGTAGAATGGGTCGATAGAAACACGGAGGGTTTTATCCGTTTTACGCACCGAGTCGGTGAGTACGGTCTGCAACGAGTCGATAAGAAAATCCTTCTGACGCTTGCTGGCCGTGGCATATCCGTTGGCCATCAGTCGGGCAGTAACATCTTGTTGCGACTTCATAAAGCTCACAAACATGTCTCTGTTGGGCAGTTCTTCCTCGTATGTCTTGGCATAAAAGCCGTTTAGCATGTAGTCGTGTTCAACGGTTGAATGTCTACGAATGGCCTCGAAACCGCAATGATGGTTGGTAAATACCAATCCGTTGGGCGAAACCACCACGCCCGAACAGTAACCAGAGAAGTTAACGACAGCGTTTTTAACGGCATCTTTACTTTGATAGATGTCGGCGTATGGCAGTTTAAAGCCCTCGGCCTGCATCTGTTGGTACACTGCCTGCGGCAGATTGTACAGTGTCCACATGCCTTCGTCGGCCTTTGCCGTAACGAATGCCATGAGGGCAGCTAAGACGAATGTAAATTTCTTCATATTTATTTGAATTGATGTATTGGTTTATTAGTAGTAAAGGAGTAAGGAGTAAAGAAGTAAGTTAAGCGGGTAAGTTGTGTGCTTTTGATGCACAATAGTAAGCATTTCTGTTTATTTTGCGACTGGCGTAAGCCATCTTTTCACCTTTTCACCCTTTCACCTTTTCACCCTTTCCCTCTTTTCAAATCCCACTTCCATATATGTCCGATGAAAAGGAGGATAAATACAGTATTCACACCCAATGCAACGGGCGTGGAGAAGTGGGTGTTGGCATAGTTGATACCGAAGTAGAAGATGGCTGCAATGCCAACATATACAAAGATACTCCTAAGCGGATAGGCGATGGGATATTTGCGTTGGCCCACGATGTAACTAAGAATCATGGCCGTGGCATAGCCTGCAAAGCCCGCCCAAGCACAGGCCATGTAGCCATAACGCGGAACAAACAACACGTTGATGGCGATGAGCACGGCGCAACCGATGCCTGAGAAGTAGGCGCCCCAAATGGTTTTGTCGATGAGTTTGTACCAAAACGAGAGGTTAAAGTAGATGCCCATCATGATTTCGGCAGCCATAACGATGGGCACGACACGCAATCCCTCCCAGTAATCGCGCCCGATGAGACGGCGGAAAATGTCGATATAACCCATCACAACGAGGAAAGCCAGCAGGGTGAAGATAATGAAATACTTCATGGCCTTGGCGTAAGTGTCGCGATTGTCCTTGTCTTTCGATTTGCCAAAGACAAAAGGTTCGTAGGCATAACGGAAGGCTTGCGTTATCATGGCCATTATCATGGCTATCTTACTTGCCGCTCCGTAGATGCCCAACTGCGTGTGCGCATCACTTCCTTTATATATATAAGGAAACAATATCTTGTCGGCCGTTTGGTTAAGTATGCCTGCAATGCCCAATACCAATATGGGCCAGCTATACGAAAGCATACGTTTAAGCAGGGCCTTATCGAAGACGTAGGCGAAACCGCGCAACTCTTTATAGAAACAAAAGGTGATGCAAGCCGTACAAACGAGGTTGATGTAAAAGGCGTAACCTGCACCAACGTTTGGCGAATAAATAAGACTCACCCACTGATGTCCACCTTCGTAAAGGGCTGGTAACAGCAGATAGTAAACCAAATTGAGCGAAATGTTGCTGCCAACGAACAGCAATTTGAGGGCGGCAAACTTGATGGGGCGCTTTTGATAGCGAAGGTATGCAAAGGGAATGCACTGAAAGGCATCGACGGCTACCGTCGCGGCCATCACCCAAATGTAAGAGGGATGGTCGGCATAGCCCATGGCTTGCGCGATGGGATGCAAGAAAAGCACCACCATTGCGATGAAAAGGGCGGAAGTGAAACCCACGGAGAGCAGGATGGTGGAATATACCCGCTGTGGATTTTCGTCGCTCTTATTGGCGAAACGGAAAAAAGTAGTCTCCATTCCGTAAGTCAATAGCACCAAGAAAAGAGCCGTATAGGCGTACAAATTGGTGATAACACCATAACCACCACTTACCGCCGAAATCTTAATCGTATAGAGCGGAACAAGCAGATAGTTGAGAAAACGGCCAACAATACTACTTAATCCGTAGATGGCCGTGTCTTTAACCAAAGATTTTAAATTACTCATTGTTAAAAGTGAAAAGGTGAAAGGGTGAAAAGGTGAAAAAATGGCTCACGCATCGAAAGGGTGAAAAGGTGAAAAGATGGCTCACGCCACGAAAAGCGAAAAGCCAGCTTATGCCTCCTTCACTCGGTAAACTTCCAGTCTTAACCATTTCTTATTTCTTCAACCTCTCTTTTTCCTTTAATTTATTGATGATATTAACTAATGTCCCTATTATCGTTTTGAGGTCGTTAGACACAGAGTCAAACTCCTCTTGCGTAATGGTATCCGAATCTTTTAACAGCTCCAACCAGTATTCCGTCTCGTCTGCCTCTTTTAAGGAGATGCTCAGTTTACTGATAAAATCAGCTGTACTTTGTGCATTCTTGCTCTCTGCGATATTAGCCCCAATACTGGTTCCACTACGACAGAGCTGTTTCGACATGATATATTCATGCCGTTCTTCCGTCAAGTACCTATACAGAAAAATTATTCTCAAGGCAAAGTTCTTACTGAGAGAAGATATAACATTCGTTTTATACATCTCTTTTATTGGTTTTATATCGTTGTTATTTCGTTATATTATCATTATCGCGAATGAAATAGGTTTAAGCACAGGTGGTGCAACCATCTTTTCACCCATCCACCTTTAAGGAGTTATGGGGTTAAGGAGTTATGGAGTTATGGAGTTAAGCCAAATGCCTAGGTGGCGTTAGCCATTTTTTCACTCTTTCATTCTTTCACCCTTTCACCTTTTAAAGGGCGTTAGCCATCTTTTCACCCTTTCACCTTTTCATTCTTTCACCTTTTAAAGGGCGTTAGCCATTTTTTCACCTTTTCACCCTTTCACCTTTTCACCTTTAGATTAGAAGAATAGGTAGCAAATGAATATCGCTGCCACCACTCCTGCAAGGTCCGCGAGCAGTCCGCAAGCCACGGCGTGGCGCGTATAGCGGATGCCCACACTGCCAAAGTAAACGGCGAGGACGTAAAAGGTGGTGTCGGTGCTGCCTTGGAAGATGCAACTGAGCCGGCCAACGAACGAGTCGGCACCGTAAGTAGACATCGTATCAATCATGATGCCACGCGCACCAGCCCCCGAAAGGGGTTTCATCAGTGCGGTTGGCAATGCCTCGATGAAATCGGTGTTTATGCCCAGCAAGCCCACCAACCAACGAATACCATCTACAAGAAGGTCCATTGCACCCGATGCACGAAACACGGCCACGCCCACAAGTATGGCTACGAGGTAGGGAATGATGCGAACGGCTGTTTGGAAACCATCTTTCGCCCCCTCGATAAAGGTGTCGTAGACATTGACGCGCTTGAAAACACCAGCCACAATAAATGCAACGATGATGCCCATAAGCAGGATGTTGGCCGTGGTGGTGCTGAAAGTATTCATCGTTTCCTTATCCATTCTGCCGAATCCCCAAATAATCGAGGCGACGATGGCGCAGGCAATGAAAAGACCTAAGAGGGTTTTAGGACTGAGCAAGTTTATCTTTTGATATATGCTGGTGATGATGATGCCGGCCAAAGTGGAAAAGAACGTGGCCAAAAGTATGGGTATGAACACATCGGTGGGCTGCGCCGCACCAAGCTGAGCGCGATAGGCCATGATGCTAACGGGTATCAGCGTAAGTCCCGAAGTGTTGAGTACGAGGAACATAATCATGGGGTTCGAGGCTGTGTCTTTCTTCGGATTGAGCGTTTGCAGTTGCTCCATTGCCTTCAATCCCAAAGGAGTGGCGGCATTATCGAGACCCAACATGTTGGCAGCAATGTTCATAAAGATGCTCCCCGTTACGGGATGACCCTTGGGAACTTCGGGGAAAAGGCGGGTGAACACAGGACTTAGCGCACGAGCCAAGGCGTTAACTACGCCTCCACGCTCGCCAATCTTCATCACGCCAAGCCATAAAGCGAGGATGCCCGTTAGCCCTAACGATATTTCAAAGGCTTTTTTAGACATGTCGAAGGTGCTGTCCATCATGGCAGGGAACACTGTGGCATCGCCCATAAAGATGAGTTTTGCCGCAGCAACCACGAAGGCCACGAGGAAGAAAGATATCCAAATGTAGTTTAAAACCATGTTTCTACTAGATGTTTTCGGTTTTGTGTTAATGGGTTTGCATGCCTTCGAGGGGGCGTTTGCTTACCCGTATAGTGGTGTTTGGCCGTTGGAATGGCCGTTTTCGGTATCGTTCGCGTTGCAAGAGACGGGCAGCAACACCATCATGACCGCTCACGAAAAGCTGACCGACGAGCTGCAACCAACGCAGATGCTGGCAAGATAGACCATAGCCAACGCCCTACCCTCCTCGCTCGTACCAATGAATGGCAAACGAACCTACCCAAAAGCCGATGCAATGGGGCAAAAAGCAAGATTGCCTATGCCGACAGATGTCACACCAACGACGGCCATCTGTCGTGCCATCGCTGGTGAAAAGCAGACTAACGCACGTTTCGTCCGCGTTCGCGCACCGTCTTTATCTGCTTTACTTGGCGTTCCAAGTCGGCGTAATGCAAAGCATTGATGCCTGTGGCCGTTTGCATTTCGGCTTTCAGATAGTTGTCGAGCTTGTCGAGATGCTGCGCAACAAATAGCAGTGCATCGGTGTTGAAAGCGGGCGCAGTGGCACCAACCTTATCCTTATCGTCGGGATTGAGCATGGTGTTGAGCCGCTCCACATAGTTGCGTTGCAGGGCTCGGCGACTGCTGTTCTTCAAATCTTGCGTGGCATCTAGCGGAGTCCACACCGCGGCGAAGAGGTCGTCGAGGTAGTTTTCCAAGCGATAAGCCGTGCTCGATTCTTGCGAATTGTTGTAGATGGCGTTGAGAAGGTTCAGCGAGAACGTGGCGTTAAGTGCCGATGCCTGCATCTTGGCTATCTCGGCCGTGGCATTAACGCCGGTCTTGGCTGTTATTTCGGCAGGATAGAGCCACAAGGGGGCATCGAATACCTGACGGGCGAAGTAGCCCAGAGCGGCTTTTTGCCTTTCGGCAGGCACCAGTTCGTAAGGCATTTTGCCCGGCATGTTGTTGATATAACGCCCACCGATGTTCTTAGCTACGTGTCCGAAATAGCGCACAAACTGCTGTCGCGCGCTGTTATACATCTCGCGCAGGTCTACATACTGGTCGTTGGCTTGGCGTGTCCACTGGGGAAGGCTCTTGATAAGCCGTTGAAGGTTCTTCACGCCATAGTCGCTGGCCTTCACATTATCGTCGCTTAGGTCCTCGCGTTGCGCCCTGGGGTCTTCGTTGGTGCCCTCTCCGCCGAACCAAAGTCGGGGATTTTTGGCTAGGATAGCGGTGGTTTCGGCCATTAGTTTCTCTTTCTCTGCCAGTTCGTCTTTAAATTCTGGCCGATATTGGTAGCCCCATTTGATGGCCCATTTATCGTAATCGTTCACGCGGGGAAACAGTCCGCGCTCGCCGATATTGTCTTCGGGTTGGGCCACATAGTTAAATCGGGCGTAGTCCATGATGGATGCCGTGTGGCCATGTTTCTCTACCCATGCCTTGTCGCGCAGCTTTTCAACGGGCGTTGCATAGCTTGCGCCCATGTTATGGCGTAGTCCGAGAGTGTGACCAACCTCGTGCGAAGAGACGAAACGTATCAGTTCGCCCATCAACCGGTCGTCGAAGTTCATCGTGCGGGCGCGTTTGTCTAGCGGTCCGCACTGTGTCATGTACCATTTGGTGAGCAAATTCATCACGTTATGGAACCAACAGATGTGACTTTCGATGATTTCACCGCTGCGTGGGTCTTTTACATGTGGGCCGTAAGCATTCTCGGCCTCCGAGGGAAGATAGCGTAACACGTTGAAACGGGCATCGTCGAGACTCATCGTTGGGTCGTTGGCGGGCCACTCCTTGCCTTGAATGGCATTCTTAAAGCCTGCCTCTTCGAAGGCAACGTTCCAGTCGTTGATGCCTTTAATAAGGTATGGCACCCACTTCTTGGGCGTTGCGGGGTCGATATAAAACACGATGGGCTTGACGGGTTCTACCAATTCGCCGCGTTGGTAGCGTTTAACGTCTTTGGGAACGAGCCTGAAACGCGAGATAAATTGTTCGCGTTGGCTCTTGTGTTGGTTGTCCGAGAAGATGGTGTATGGGTAAGCGAAGAAACCAACGCGACTGTCCCACACGCGTTTGCGCATGGGAACTTTGGGCAAAGCCACGATAGACGTGTTGAGCGCAAGGGTTATTGCGCCCGTTCCCGATGCCCTTATCGTGCTAGGCGATGCGCCATAAGTGCGCGTTGTAAGCACTTCTATGTTGATGGGATAGGTCTTTATGGTGTCGATAAATGTGCGATCGGCCTGCTGTCCGCCAATCTTTGTCTTCTCGAAAAAGGTGCGGTTGATGCCCACGATGTTGTTATCGCGAGCAAAAAAGCCCGTTACATCGAAGAGGTTCATGCCTTTTTGGGTGTTTCCTGCCACGATGGGAAAGGCTGCAACGATGGGGTCGGCGGTGCTTTGTTTCAGCGAAAGGTATATGCGGTCGGTCTCGTTGGCCTCTTGTGTGCGAACGAATGTGCGCAAAAGCATGGTCTTGGCATCGCGTTTTTCAAAGTAAATGGCATCTTCATTCACCATTTCACCACTGAATTTGCCAAATCCTTGGGGTACGCCAGCAAAGCGCGTAACGGCCATAAAGTAACGACCAACAAGACTGTCGTGCATCTCAAAGTACCATTTGTCTTTGATATGCCGCACGGTGAAAAGGCCTTTCATCACCGTTCCGCTGTCTTTCATCAGCCTGTCGTAGTCGGTTTCCTTCTTCTTCGGCTCGGCTTTCACGTCCTTTCCGTTGGGCTTTTGCACCTTGGCCGTGTCGGTTTTCGCCGTTTGGGTGGTGTCTTTCTGCACCTTTACGACAAACACCGCCCTCGCCTGAGCCGAATAGCCCAAAGCCAAGGCAGCCAATAGGCAACCAATCCTGTTGTTTATACCCATAATTGCTTTGTCTGTTTTGTATATGTTCATGTTACATTGGGACGAACAACCTGCGTTGCCCGTCCGATTTCGTTCTACAAAGATAGTGCTTTTTAAACAAATACGCACACGATGCCGTGCTTATCAAGGCGTTACAGAAAGGCAGCGAAGAGCAACGAAGGTGGTTGGGGCACACGGATGGTTGACAAACGAAAGGGAAACTTACCGATGAATTGGCGCGATTTTAATGCTAGCCTTCGCGAGAGGATGGCCAAACACAGCTTTGGTGTAAACAATATTTAACCTTTCGCGCACATTGAATTAACACAAGAAGTAAGTGCGCACTGGGAGATACGCCGGTTTGAAAGGCTGATTGGGAGCTGGGAAAGCGGCTTATAGCAGGCAAAGAATGGGGTTAAGGCTGGTTCTAAGTAATTGAAGTTGTCTTTATTTCATAGTCAAACAGAATTGGATTTGGAAAGCCATAGCTTCATCGTAAGTAAACAAAAGTTCTCCTTTTCCTCTGTGCAAGGGGTTATTGAAGTCATGCAACGCACGTCTTGCATTCTTCTAACAACTATTTTCCAAATGCAATTCTGTTTCACTATAGTATTTTCACAAATTGAGAGGGGTTTATGTCTTAGTGCTGTAAAACCAAGATAAACACCCCACTGGTGTACGAAATGCCGGAGAAGGGTACGATGAAATCTGAAATTCTGCACCATTTGTCTGTGGCAAAACGTGGCTATGACTTAAAAAATGATCGGGTGGAAGTTATTCAATGCGGTCTCCTCACAAGCAGAAAACCACTTGGCAAAGGCCAATTACTTCTGTGTTTGCATGATGCTGTTCTCGTTGCCGGTGAGCGGGATGCCTTGTAACCGCTCGCGATGGCCGTTGCAAGCGTACAGGTTTTCCGTGCCGTTGCCCCTTCCTCATGTTTACAGCGTAATCGGTTTTGTCTGGTTTTTAGCAAAGAATTTAACATTATGAGTGGCCTTTGCATCCACCAACCGCTCACCGTGCCGCAAAAAATCGATTCTCGCGAGGGTTTGTTTC
>CAUPVH010000024.1:0-9291 GCA_963514635.1 uncultured Prevotella sp.
CTATATTTTCGCTAGAACGGAGTGAAAATTAGAGCGGCTTTGTAAAAAAACAAACAATTTAAGTTTGTGAGTTGATGAGTTGGTGAGTTTTTGAGTTTGTAAGTTGATGAGCTGGTGAGTCGATGAGTTGATGTATTCGGGAGTTGTTGGGTTTTCGTGAGTTGATTAGCCAGTGAGTTGATTTGTCCTACACTTCGTATTGAGAAGTGTGTTTGTCTTGTGTTGGCATCACAAAGATAACAAGCTACACTCAATTTATAGAAAAATTAAAAGTTAAGACGACTCCATCATAAAACCACCTACTACAACTACCATAGGCATTTATAGACCGCACATTTAGCACGCGAAAGCCAAAAAACACGTGCCCACACTTTGCAAACTGGCATAAAAAGGCTACTTTTGCAAGAAAGAAAAGAGATAAAGGCATGGCAAAGCACAACGACTTGGGCAAATGGGGCGAAGATTTAGCTGCCGAATACCTGCAAAAACAGGGATATGTTATTCGCGACCGCGATTGGCATTGCGGAAAACGAGATATCGACCTGGTGGCGATTTCAGCCGATTTGACCACTGTTGTGTTTGTTGAGGTGAAGACACGAACGACAGACGAGGTGTCGGAACCTGCCGATGCAGTGAACCGGCAGAAGATAAGAAACCTTGGAATTGCCGCCAACAACTACATCAAACAGTTTAATGTGGTGGAACAAGTGCGTTTCGACGTGGTGACAATCGTTGGCAACAACAGCGAAAACGCCCAACTAGAACACATCGAAGACGCCTTCAACCCACTGCTGGCTTAGGCATGAAGATTAGGCATATACACTTGGAAGAAACCACTTCGACCAACACTTATATAAAAGGACTGGCGTTGGAGGCAGACGAAATGGTGGTGGTGAGCACCCTTTGGCAAACGGCGGGGCGCGGACAAGGCGTTAACCGCTGGGAAAGCGAACGGGGAAAGAACCTGCTTTTCAGCCTAATGGCGCGCCCTTCGTTCGTTGCCGTGCAACAACAGTTCGCCTTGTCGATGGCAGGAGCATTGGCCATCAAGACCGTTTTGGACCGCCTTACGCCCGACATCCGCATAAAATGGCCGAACGACATCTATTGGCGCGACCGCAAAATCAGCGGAACGCTCATCGAAACGAGTCTTGCGCATGGCGAAATCAGTCGTTTTGTGTACGGCATCGGGCTGAACGTTAATCAGGTTCAGTTTGTTAGCGATGCGCCAAACCCTGTTTCGCTCGCTCAGATTATGGGTAAGCAGGTGGCACTGATGCCGCTGCTCAACAGCATTGTTGAGGCTTTTCTCGCACAATGGGACTTGTTGAAGGCAGGCCAAACCCACCTCATCGCCGCTCGTTACAACGCCTCACTTTATCGCGCAACGGGCTTTCATCGTTATAGCGACAAGCAGGGAGTGTTTGATGCCGAACTTGTTGGGGTGGAAACCAACGGCATAATAACCCTACGAGACAGGCAAGGACAACTGCGAACTTACTCGCAGCCTTACGCCACCAACGGCGAAATGGCCGACAAACTGCGGTTCGAGATTTAGCAACAGCGTGCTAGCCGTATAAGTTAGAACAAACCAATAACATTATATACAATGTACAAAAGAATATTATTAAAGTTGAGCGGCGAGAGCTTGATGGGCGCTCAAAGCCACGGAATAGACCCACAGCGTCTGCAAGAATATGCCCAACAGATTAAGGCTGTGCATGAGATGGGCGTGCAAATAGGTATCGTTATCGGTGGCGGAAACTTCTTCCGCGGACTTAGTGGGGCGCAAAAAGGTTTCGATCGAGTTAAGGGCGACCAAATGGGCATGTGCGCAACGGTAATGAATTCGTTGGCATTAAGTTCGGCCTTAGAGACTATCGGCGTGAAAACAAAGGTGCTTACGGCCATTAGGATGGAACCTATCGGTGAGTTTTACAGCAAGTGGAAGGCCATCGAGAGCATGGAATCGGGCTACGTTTGCATTTTCTCGGCCGGAACAGGGTCGCCTTATTTCACCACAGACACGGGCAGCTCGTTGCGCGGAATAGAAATAGAGGCGGACGTAATGCTAAAAGGTACGCGCGTGGACGGCATCTATACGGCCGACCCAGAGAAAGACCCTACGGCCACAAAGTTTGCAGAAATAACCTACGACGAGATTTATACGCGGGGCTTGAAGGTGATGGACCTCACCGCAACCACGATGTGTAAGGAGAATAACTTGCCCATCTACGTGTTTAACATGGATGTTATGGGTAATCTCGAACGCGTTATGCGTGGTGAGAATATCGGAACGTTGGTGCATAATTAAAAAGATAAAAAGCCTCCCCCCTTAAAGGTGAAAGGGTGAAAAGATGGCTGCGCCTTTTAAAGGTGAAAGGGTGAAAAGGTGAAAAAATGGCTAACGCCTTTTAAAGGTGCCTAGCAGTTTCTAGATTTATAGCTCATTCTAACTTTTGGACTGGTCGGACAGGTCGGACTTGTCCTATTAGCCTGCCACCACCTACCAACACAAGCGGCAAAGCATTTGGCTTAACTCCTTAACTCCATAACTCCTTAACTCCTCAAAAATAACTCCATAACTCCTCAAAAATTCCCCATGGAAATAGTTTTTGCCCTTATCGTCATCGTGGCCGTAGCCATTGTTTTCGTACTCTTTAAGAATACGAAGGCGGGATACGAACGGCAGATTGACGAGCTGAAAAAGCAATTGGAAACAGAACGCGAGTACGCTAAACGCATGCTCGACCAAGCCGACGACAACCTGCAACAAGCCAACAAGAACCTGGAAAGAGAACGCCAACACGCAGAAGACATGCGTAAGGAAAGCGACCAACGATGGGAACAAAAGTTGGAAAGTCTGAAAAAAGACATGCAACACACTGCCGCTAAGGAACTGGCAGCTAAACAAGAGGAACTGCAAAGGGCGAACCGCACGCAGATGGACGACCTTTTGCGGCCTATCAAGGAGCAGTTTACAGACTTTAAGCGGGCTGTGAACGAGAGCAAGACGCAAAATGAGGTGAACAAAACCGAACTGCAAAAGGCTTTTGAAAACACAATGAAACTGTTTCAGCAGCAACAACAGCAAACGGTTGACAGCCTGAAACAACAAACAGAACGCATTGGCGAAGATGCGGCTAACCTTTCGCGAGCCTTGAAAGGCGAGAGTAAGACGCAAGGCGACTGGGGTGAGATGGTTCTTGAAACGCTTTTGGAGAACAGCGGCCTGCAACGCGATGAGGAATTCCTCGTGCAAGAATCGGTAAAAAGCGAAGATGGCGCAACGTTTCGCCCTGATGTGGTGGTGAGATTTCCCGAAGGGCGGTCGGTGGTGATTGACTCTAAGGTGTCGTTAACGGCATACGCCGATGCCGTTGCCACTGATGATGAGCACGAACGCGACCGCTTGCTGGCCGAACACGCCAAGAGTGTGCGCAGACATGTAGACGAGCTGTCGGCTAAAAGCTACGATAAGCTGGTGGAAGACGCTATCGGGTTTGTGCTGATGTTTGTTCCCAACGAGAACAGCTACATCGCAGCCATGAAACAACAGCCAGATTTGAGTCGCTATGCGTACCAAAAACGCATCATCATCATTTCGCCCAGCAACTTGCTCATGGCCTTACAACTGGCTTATAACCTGTGGCAATACGACAGACAGAGCAAAAACGTGGAGAAGATAGTGAAAACTGCCGCCGACTTATACGACAAGGTGGCGGGCTTTACGGAGACATTCACCGACCTTGAAGGCCAATTGCAACGCCTTGCCCGTAACTTCGAGCAGGCTCGCGGTCAGCTTTTCGATGGTAAGGGTAATGTGCTTAGGCGCATCGATGGCCTTCGCGCCCTGGGTGTTACACCTAAAAAGCGGATTAAAGGATTGGAAGAGGAGGGCTTATGAGGAGTTAATTTTTGAGGAGTTAAGGAGTTAAGGAGTTATGGAGTTATGGAGTTAAGCCAAATGCTTTGCCGCTTGTGCTTGTAGGTGGTGTCAGGCTAATAGGACAAGTCAGACCTAGCAGACTTGTCAGAGCTATCAGACCAGTCCGACCAGTCCGACCAGTCCAAAAGCTAAAACGAACTATAAATCTAGAAACTGCTAGGCACCTTTTAAAGGGGCGCATACATCTTTTCACCCTTTCACCTTTAAAAGGCGTCAGCCATTTTTTCACCTTTTCACCTTTTCACCCTTTCACTCTTTCACCTTTAAAGGGCGTCAGCCATCTTTTCACTCTTTCACCTTTTCACCTTTATTCTTCCCCTCCAACTTCTTTTTCCGCACCAGCATACTAATAAACGACTGCTCCGCCATATACGAAGAACGGACAAAGGGAGAGCTTTCGGCATTCTCGTAACCTATGCGCACAGCAGTTCGCTTATACGCCAAGAACATGTCGGGATGAATATATTCCACCACATCCAATTGCTTTTCGCTCGGTTGCAGATACTGCCCGATGGTTATCATTCGGCATCCCACGTCGTAAGCCTCTTGCAATAGGGCGTTCACCTCTTCCTGCGATTCGCCCAAACCCAACATGATTCCAGTCTTAGTGATAAAGCCCTGCTCGGCAATCTCACGCAAAGTTCCCATGCTGTTGCGGTAGGTAGCGCGGTGACGAACGCTTGGTGTGAGCCTTTCCACCGTTTCCAAGTTATGCCCAACGATGTCGGGCGCAGCCGCTAACACCGTTTGCAACTCCTGCCCGCGATAGTCGGGGATAAGCACTTCGATAATAATCTCAGGACAAAGTTCGCGTATCCGGCGGATGGTTTCTGCCCAATGAGCCGCCCCCTTGTCGGGTAAGTCGTCGCGATCTACGGATGTTATCACACAATGTCTTAGCTCCATCGCCCGCACACTACGCGCAATCTTCAGCGGTTCGTGAGGGTCGGGCGGCAAAGGATTCCCTGTTTGCGTGGCGCAAAATCGGCACGCACGTGTACAACGGTCACCCAATATCATGAAGGTAGCCGTTCCGCTTTTCCAGCAATGTCCCTTATTCGGGCACTTTCCACTACTGCATATCGTGTGCAAACCATTCTCTTCGAGCGTTTTCTCTACAAATCCGTATTTCTCTCCACCCTCAATCTTGGTGTAAAGCCATTTAGGTTTTCTCAGATAAGGTTTGCGTATAGATTGTTCTTCCATTGTATAGCACATTTAGGCTGTTGTTAATGATGCTGCACGTTGTACGCCGCATAATAGGGACGTAACAATTTGCACGGCAAAGATAAGGCTTTTAACCTAAATAGAAAAAGATATAAGTAACTTTTTTCCTTTCTAGACTGTGCCGTTTACACCTTGTTGCACATTACTTGCATTGGGGATAAGCCAACACACCTTAATATATACACGCGCGTACGAGATACTTCGCCAAGATATTGGGAATAGAGACAACACAAGTTTACGAGTTAACAAGTTTGTAGGCGCAGCCATCTTTTCACCCTTTATGCTTTAAAAGCCGCTTAATTCAATAATCTTCGTTGTGGTACACTATTAAACGAAAAGGGGATGCACCGCTAAGGCACATCCCCTTTTATTTTCTCGTATTACCAAAGTTTGTTGGTAATCAGATATTCCGCGTTAGATTATTCAGCAATCTGAACAGTAGCACGGCGGTTGAACGAGATGGGCGACAAGTCGTCTACACCACCCTTACCAACGGTCGAAATTCTATCGCGGCTAATACCCATCTTAACCAGCTCGTTGGCAACCGTCTCAGCACGCTTGTCAGAGAGGTATTGGTTACGGTTAACCGAACCCGTTGCGCTGTCAGCATAACCCACAACGTTGATGTTGGAGTTGTTCTCCTTAGCGTACTTAGCAACAGCCTGAACGTTAACAAGGTCTTTTTGCGATGCAATGTTGGTCTTGTCGATGTTGAAGAATACAGAAACCGGCGTAGTAACAAATTCCTTAATAGTCTTCGTTTCAGCAGGTTGTTGGTTAGCCAACATGTTCTTCAGACGAGCGTTTTCAGAAGCTGCATCGTTCAACTGAGCGTTAAGAGCGTCCATTTGAGCTTGCGAAAGAGCCTTCAGAGCGTCTACGTCGGGAGTCTTGTTCCAAGTAGCCTTACCCAAGTTGAAGGTCAAACCCAATTCAGCATACAGCAAGTTGTCTTTGTCTTCCCATCCACGATTGACGTGAGAGGTAGCAAGCGTGTTGCCCCACGCGCCGTCCATGTCTTCTTCAAAGCGGTTCCAGCCAAGTTCAACGTTGATAGCCATCTTGTCGCAAACACGGAAAGTGTTCAGTACACCTACACTGAGGTTCATTGCATAAAGGTTGTGAGTCATCGTACGGCCAAGTCCACCACCGAAGAAAGGAATAACATTCCAAACGCGGTTGGGGTTGTAACCCAATACCATGTTGCTAACGTTCAACAGAACATGTTCGTTAAGGTTCCAAAACTTGTTAGAACGGCTGTTCTCATCAATAACGGTCTTTCCCCAGATACCATTCAATTTGGTACGCAAACCAATACCAGGAGTAAACCACTTACCTATGGCAATAGATGCACCAGGATTTGAACGGAACTTCTTGAAAGGACTAATGGGAAGATTCTTACCATGTTCTTGGTCAGAATACCATGCGTCCCATTGGCCACCAACTTGGATAAACCAGTTGCTCCAGAAAGAATTGGTAGCCACGCTATACTTTTGTACGGGATCAGAATCCTGCGCCATTGATGCAGTAGAAACTCCTGCAAGCGCCAATACAATCAATAATTTTTTCATAACTAATTTTATTAATAAGCAAATATATCTTCTCTCTATAATTCTGTACCTACCTAAATACAATGCAAAGTTAGTGATTATTTTCTTTATTTTTTCATACTCTGGCGTGAAAATGCGCATTTTAACTAACTTTATGCTGTAATCTTGATTTATCTCAAATATGCAAAATGGCATTACAAAACTTTAAAGCACAAAACTTAGGCCTACATACCGATACGCATGCAGGCCTGATTAATAGCATTTTAGAATGTATGGAGGAGTTATCCAAGTAGCTTTTCCAAGTCGGTTTGTGCCATAATGGCCAATATTTTTTGCCCATTAGGGGTATAATTGACGTTCTGGCAGGTGAAGAGGGCGTTGACCAGACTTTCCATCTCATCGTTGCCCAACACTTGCCCATAAGGCAAGGCGGCATTACGGGCAAGGCTTAGAGCCAGTGCCTCGTTGATTTCGTCGTGCAAACCAGCCCCTTTCTCCATGGCCGTTGCCACCATGTCGCGTATCATCGCCACGGGATTGATGCCTTCTAGCCCTGCGGGAATGGCATTAACGGCATAGTTTCGCGCACCAAGGTCGGTCAGTTCGAAACCTAAGCCTTGCAAGTCGGGCATTATTTTCTGGGCCATGAGGTCTTCGGTGACCGTGAACTGCACCACTTCGGGAAACAAAACTTTCTGCGATGCGCCCGAACGCTGAGACACCTGACGAAGATATTGCTCGAAAAGAATGCGTACATGGGCACGATGTTGGTCGATAACGAGCAACCCCGACTTAACGGCGGTCATCACATAGCGACCTTTATACTGGTAATGGGCGGGCGATTTGTCTTCAATCATCCGCTCGGCCTCCCCACCCAGCCCGCTATCGGCATCGGGGAAAAGCCCAAGGTCGGGCTCTTCATCGGCTTTCAAGCCTGCATACAGGTCTTCCCACCTGCTATTATTTTTGGTTTGTAAGGCTGCTTGTGGCGTATCGTCAAAGGGATTGTAGTGCGGATTATAGTTCACTTTGGGCGCAGGCGCATTCTCATTGGGATTGTATACGGGAATGTCGGGCCGCCCTTCGGTATCGAAATCAATGGTGGGAACATCGTTAAACAGGCCCACTGCCTCGCGAACCGCAGCCGAAAGGATTTGCCACACGGCTTGTTCGTTCTCGAATTTTATCTCCGTCTTCGTGGGATGTATGTTCACATCAATGTCTTCGGGGTTCACTTCAAAGTAGATGAAGTAAGGAACTTGTTCGCCTTGCGGCACCAATCGTTCGAAGGACTGCATCACGGCCTTGTTGAAATAAGGGTGTTTCATGTAGCGACCATTCACAAAGAAATATTGGTGTGCACCTTTCTTGCGTGCCGATTCGGGCTTACCCACAAAGCCATGTATCTTACAAATAGACGTTTCTACATTGAACGAGAGCAGGTCTTGACTGATGCGCTTGCCGAAAACGTCTACTATACGCTGTTTAAGAACCACCGAAGGCAGGTTGAACACCTCGGTTCCGTTACTGCGAAGCGTAAAGGAGATGTCGGGATAAACAAGGGCTATGCGCTCGAAGGCGGTGATGATGTTGTTGAGTTCTGTGGCGTTGGATTTGAGAAACTTGCGCCTGGCAGGGATGTTATAAAAGAGATTTTCGATAACAAAGTTGCTCCCCACGGGGCATGCGCAAGGCTCTTGTCCTGTGAATTGTGAGCCGGCGATAGAGATGGATGTGCCAATCTCTTCGTTGGCAAGCCGCGTTTTGAGCTCCACTTGCGCCACGGCAGCGATAGAAGCCAAGGCCTCGCCACGAAAACCCATCGTGTTGAGGGCGAAAAGGTCGGATGCTTGACGTATCTTAGACGTGGCGTGGCGTTCGAATGCCAAGCGCGCATCGGTTTCAGACATGCCACGGCCGTTGTCGATAACCTGTACCGAGGTCTTACCTGCATCCATAACGTTTACGTCGATGCGTGTCGCACCTGCGTCGACAGCATTCTCCACCAACTCTTTAATGATGGATGCGGGCCGTTGTATCACCTCGCCAGCCGCTATTTGATTGGCCACCGAGTCGGGTAAAAGTTGTATTACGTCGCTCATTGATTGTTTCTCCTTATATATAATGGTGTGTTTACATGGGGGCAGACAGCGAGATGGGCCTAAGAAATAACCCAAGGATAATGGGTCTAGCCCAAGAGTAGCCTAAATAGAACGTAGCCCATGAACAGGAAGATGGACACGAACAGAAAGATACGACCACCAAAAGCCACGCCATAAGACTGTCCACGGCGGTGCAAGCGGCTGGTAGGTGGGGGGAACGCGCCCCGAAATCGGTCGGCATCGCGTGGTGAAACGCTTTGTTCCTCGGTTTTCTCAGCCAGTCCTAGTTCTTCTTTTGCACGTTGCTCTATGGCCTCCAACCTTTGTTTTCGGTCGTTGGCGTAGATGTATTCGTGATGAAACCTGCGCGGTTTGCGCATTGAAAACATTCCCATAGGTACGTTATTTCTTCGTGATAAGCCTAAACAGCACGGGCAAACTTCCCCAATAATAGGCTGAAAGG
>CAUPVH010000025.1:0-9289 GCA_963514635.1 uncultured Prevotella sp.
AGCATAGGCAATGGCACGCAAAGCACGTACACTTACCAGGGCGAACGGTTGCAGGGCTTACATTAAAAGTCAAGACGACCTCATCTACTCGTTAACTTATAAACTTGTTCACTTATTAACTATCCTCTCGTCAACTTGTCCCCTTGTTCACTCGTTAACCTATCCCCTCGTCCACTCCGCCCACTTGTCCACTCATAAACTCATAAACTCATAAATGCTATAAACACAGCAACAGGTAGGGAAGGTCTTGTTAACAGACACATCCCTACCTGTTGTTCGTTAGGATGGATGGTGGAGTTTTGTGGCTATGTCACGGCCTTTCCACCATACACATTATGGATTTATTTCTTTTCTTCTGCTGGCATCATCGTAACCTGAATGCGGTTGCCTGATTTCAGAATTTCTTTAACGAAGTTGCTGATGCTCTCGGGCGTTTGTTTCGTCACAAGTGCCTTGTAATCGGTGTGCAAGTCGATGCCATAGCGATGCCATGTGCTGATAACGCCAGCCCAATAGCCATTAGTCTTCGCCTCGTTGTCGGCTTCCTTCACCATATACTCCTTTACCTTGGCGAGCATTGAAGCGTCGCACTGCTTAGAAAGGTTGGTAACCTCGTCGCGCATGATTTGCAAAGCCAGGTCGGCCTTCTCTGGTTTCATGGGACAATAGGCAAATAGGGTTACATTATGCTCCTTGTCGTCGATGCTAGCCGAGCCTGCGGCACCGCAAGTGTAGGCTGCACTGGCATCCTCGCGTATCTTTTTGAGGTAAACCATGCTGAGGATTTGACCGGCTATGCTGGCTTTGATGGCATTCTCTGTGGTGTAGGGTATGTCTTCGCTAAACCAAACCATGTTGGCATCGGCCTTTGCCGTTTCCATCTTACGTGTAAAATCGTTGTTGGTTACGCCCTTTTTGAAGAAGGTTACCTTCTTACTGTTGGGGTTGGCACCCTTAGAAGGCAGCGAACCTAGATAGCGTTCGATGAGCGGACGAATGGTTGCCTCGTCGTAATTGCCTATGATGATGAAACGCCAACCGTTGATATTGGCCATGCGTTCGGCTGCCATTTGCAGTATTCGGTCGTAGTTTACCTTGGAAAGGTCGGCCAATTCGAGGGGTTTCACACGCGGATTGTGTCCGTAGATGGTTGCGCTGAGCGAGTCGCTGAATGCTTGTTCGGGCGATATGGCACGGTTTTGCAGGCTCACTTTCAGGCTTTCCATCAGGTTGTTGAAGGCCTCTTGGTCTTTATTAATCTTGGTGAAGTGCAGGTACGCTAGCTGGAACATCGTTTCAATGTCCTTAGGCGTAGAGCTAGCACCAAGGCGCATGCGCTTTTCGCTCATCGAAATGCTTGCCGATGCGTTCTTTCCGGCGAGGGCTTTGCCCAGTTCGGTGTTCGAGAAGTTGGCCAATCCGCTTACTTCGATGGCACTGTTGAAGACTTTGAGGTTAGCAAAGTCGGCCGCGCCATAGCTTGAACTGCCCGCTCCGCCGCTACCAGAAAGGCGCACTTCGTCTTTCTTATAGTCGGTTTTCTTCAACAATACGGTTACGCCGTTAGCGAGTTTCATCTCGGTATAGCCGAACTTGGGACTGCGTTTTTGGCTGACAACCTTGCCGGGTTTGGGCAGCTTGGTGATGAGCGGCTCGTTCTTCACGTTGTCTACAT
Organism: uncultured Prevotella sp.; assembly: GCA_963514635.1. Taxonomy (GTDB): domain Bacteria; phylum Bacteroidota; class Bacteroidia; order Bacteroidales; family Bacteroidaceae; genus Prevotella. The sequence continues at coordinate 1,676 of CAUPVH010000025.1, forward strand.
AAGCTGTTAGCTTAGCGGTGCGTGCTTGATTAACGGCAGAAATCAGGCCAGACTCGGTGGGATAGGTCAGTCCTTCCTTCTCTGGGTTGAAGTTAACGATGACCAAGTTGGTGTCGGTTTTCGACACAAGGTCGGCAAACACTTGGTTAACAAACTCCAATGGGATGTTGGGTACCACCTGTTTCATCGTTTCGTAGTAGTATTCGATGGGCGGAATGGGTTCGTTATTCAAGAAATGTTCCTTGTAGCTGTTGGCGAATTGCGAGGTGAAACGCTTCTCGCGGTTGCTGAACATGCGGTCGAGCGAACTGAGAGTAGACGACTTTGAGCGGTCGTACTCGGTTTTTGTAAAGCCAAACTGTGCGGCGCGCAGTGCCTCGATGTAGGCTGCGCGCAGTGCATCGGCTGTTAGCTCTGTGGTTTTGGGCGACACGGCGATAGAGAAGGCCTCCTTGGTTTTGGCAAAGATGTAGCTACTTACGCTGGCACTGGCACCTACGAAGGGGCAATCGGGCTTGAGGGCGGCCTCTGCCAGGCGGTCGTTAAGCAGGCCGATGCCCACGCCTTTTACGTATTCGTACACCATATAATCCACATCGCCCTTCACTGAGTCGGGAGTAGCGTCGCGTTTCATCATCATTTGCACGATGGTGCTGGTTTGTTCCTTGTCTTTGTCGATGATAACGATGGGCGTATTGTTGTCGGGAACATTCTCGGTTACTACGGGCGAGGCGTTTGCGGGGTTCTTCATGGGGCCGAAAAGCTTTTTAATCTCGGCCTCAACGTGGTCTACATCCACGTCGCCCACAACGATGATACCTTGGTTTGTGGGGTGATACCACTTTTCGTAGTAGTCGCGCAGCTCCTTATATTTAAAGTTGTCTACCACACTCATCAGTCCGATGGGGTAGCGCAAGCCGTATTTCGAGCCTGGATAGAGCTTAGGGAGGTTGCGTTCGAACATTCGGCTGCTGGCACTTGTGCGCAAACGCCACTCTTCGTGTATCACTCCGCGCTCTTGGTCAATCTCTTTGGGGTCGAGAGCAAGGCTGCCAGCCCAGTCGCGAAGGATAAGTAGGCACGAGTCTAGCGCGCTTTGGCGTGTGGTAGGCACGTTGTCGATGTTGTAAACCGTTTCGTCGATGGCCGTGTAGGCATTGAGGTCGGCTCCGAATTTCACGCCCAAGCTTTCGCAATAACGTAGCAAGGCATCGCCGGGGAAGTTCTTTGTGCCGTTGAAACACATGTGTTCGAGAAAGTGAGCAAGGCCGCGTTGGCTTTCTTCTTCTTGCAGCGAACCCACCTTTTGGGCGATGTAGAAGTTGGCTCTCTTTTCTGGCCAGTTGTTGTAACGAATGTAATAGGTAAGCCCATTGTCGAGTTTGCCGATGCGGACAGCAGGGTCGCGCGGAATCGGGGGCATCTGCGATTGCGCTTGAATGGTGCCACCAAGGGCTAGAAGAGCAAGCGCGAGCAAATTTCTAAAACGCATAGGATAGTTTATTTGTTTTTGTTAATGGTAAGACCTCGAAAGAGGTGGTGTTTATTTGGCAGCAAAGATAAGCTATTTTTACCAACTTCCGCATAATTTTCGTATTTAATTAGCAAAATTTTATCGCTTGAAGGGCGGGCGTGCATTGTTGTTTCGCAATATTGGTTGTTGGTGGGGGATGCGTGTTCGGATATTTGTAGCCATTTGCGTAGGTTTTAATTGTTTAGCGTTTTAACGCATATTATATAACGTGTAGTTTGAGATGGGCTGCGTTTGGGTGCGAAGTGGGGGTTTTGGCCTGTGTGGATGATTAGGCGATATTTTTGGCTTGACAAGGGCGTTTTTAGGTGTTTGCAGGTGCTTTGTGGCTGGGGCGAGCGGCCGTTTTTTAGCTGGTGGATGTCGGTTAAACTCTTCGTTTCGTAACGTGGTAAACCAACCAGTGCGCTTACTATTTTCATCAAACATCAAAAAAAATATCAAAATCTCTTTGTTTAAAGTAAAATAAAGCGTAACTTTGCAACATCAGAAGAAGATAATAGTTAGATACCATAGATAATACAAAAGCCTACGCCGCCCCCGATTAAACTCCGCGAAGGTATGGGCTTACTGAAACGGAACGGGGGCGGGCTGTCAATTAAGGGCAACGAACGACGAAACGCATGATGCAAGGCTGCCTTGCGAAGGGTAAAAGTCGTTAAAGGGTTGCTTTCCACTATATAATATGAGGGTGTGCCAAGCTTGGCACACCCTCGTCTTTTGTTAGGGGGATGGGGTTCTGGGCATCCTTGTTATCTTCGTTTGCCTCGCTGTTCTAGGCATCCTAGGTGTCCTAGTTATTCTAGTTATCTTAGTTATCTTCTTTTCTCTAGCTGTTCTAGGCAATCCTAGGTATCCTAGTTATTCTAGTTATCCTAGGCATCCTAGGTGTTCTAGGATGATTAGGGTAACTAGAAGAGCAGGCTTTTGGGGCACCATTCTTGCTTTTTTAGGCATCCTAGATGGGCCATAACCATCAGCCCAAGCCGGCTTTTCAGCCCCCTTCGCTATGCGGTTACTTCTGCGGAACAAGCGTAAACGTAAACGTGTATTGCTTATAAGGCAGGCGATAAGGCGGCAGGGCGATGGCCTCTTTGCTCCAACTGTTGACGCCACCAACGCCCGTTTGACCCAAATCTATGCAAAGCTCGGTGTATTTAGACTTTGGAACTTGTGGCGAATGGCGTTGCGCCTTCTCCAATCCTTCGTCTAAATCGGCGATGGAATAGTGCAAAGCACTGGCCGAGAACAGCTCTGGCGACACGATACGGAAGCCAAAACCATTGTCGTTCGTTTGTTTCCACCAGCGTATGTCGCACTTGGTACCCGTTTCTTGCGGACGGATATAGGGATAAAATTGCTCGTCGGCCGTTTGTTTGTAAATGCCAACGTTTTGCGAAAGTTTGCGGTCGGAGTAGTTTTCGATAGGGCCGCGGCCGTAAAACTCGCTCACCTGCATGTCGTAAGGCAACTGCATCACCATGCCATAACGAAGAAGGAACGGCCGTTCGTCGGCTGTTTTGGGCGTCATCTGCTGGGTAACGTGCATTGAGCCGTCGGCCATAACGCTGTAAGTAAGCGTAAGTTGCGCGCCCACTTCGGGCATATCATACTCTACATGCACATCCGCCTTGTTGTCTTTCTTGTCGAGTGCTGCATTGATAGCCACAAGTTGCAGCTTGGGTTCGCGCCAAACACGATTGTGCTTTTGCACACCTGCACCCATGTCGTTATCGGTAACGGCGCGCCAGAAGTTGGGTTTGAGCGTTCCGCCTTGGCCTAGCATGGACTTCCCGTCTACGTTGTAGGTGGCAAGAAGACCCGAAACGCGGTTGAATGCCACGGTGAAATGATTGTTAGATACCACGACTTGACTCTCGCCCGACTTATTGCGAAGGCTTAGGCGCGTGTCTTTGTCAACCGCGGGTGCTTCTGGCACCTTGCGGAAACAAGCCCCTTGTTGCATTTCAAATTGGTTGTAGGCCACGCGTGTGCCAGCATCGAGCAGCAGTTCGGCCGTTTTCAGCACGAAGTCTACGTTCAGCATCAGTTCTGCATGGGGACAAAGGCTGTCCGTTTTGATGGGCAGGGCAATCTCGCAACGCTGTTGCGGTTGCACATTTAGCTGTTCCACCTCGCCCGTTTGCACGGCCTTACCATTTTTAAGCACCGTCCAAACCAGCTTGTAGTTATCCAAGTTGCGGAAGAAATTCTCGTTATACACGCTTATCTTTCCAGCTTTCAGGTCAACGGGTTCGGCCCAAATGTTCTGGTGACAGTAAGCAATTTCGTAGGCATGCGGGTTTGGTACGCGGTCGGGACTGATAATTCCGTTGCAGTTAAAGTTGTTGTCGGATGGGTCGTAGTCGTTATAGTCGCCACCATATTTATATATCTCCACGCCGTTTTTGTCTTTTGCGCGAAGGCCTTGGTCGACAAAGTCCCAGATAAATCCGCCTTGGAACTTGGGATATTTGCGCACCAAGTCCCAGTATTCCTTAAATCCGCCAGAGCTGTTACCCATCGTGTGGTTGTATTCGCATTGTATTAGCGGACGTGGATTGCTGTTGTCGCGTGCATAGTTTTCGCACCATTGGTGTGTGCGATACATGGGGCAGGCGATGTCGGTGCTGGGGTTGTCCTCGCCACCGCGTTCCCATTGCACGGGTCTGCTTGGGTCGTAGCCCTTAATCCACTTGTATGCGGCGGCGAAGTTAGGCCCGTCTGCCGTTTCGTTGCCCAGACTCCACGTGATGATGGATGGATGGTTGAAGTAGGTTTGCACGTTGTTTTGGTTGCGTTGCAATATCTGCAAGGCAAACATGGGCTTTTTAGAGGGGGCATCGTCGCCATATTGAAAGCCATGCGACTCTTGGTTTGCCTCGGCCACAACGTAAATGCCGTACTCATCGCACAGGTCGTACCACATCGGGTCGTTGGGATAATGGCTCGTGCGCACGGCATTGATGTTGAGTTGTTTCATTATGCGGATGTCTTGCACCATACGTTCGCGGCTCACCACGTAGCCGCCATCGGGGTCTATCTCATGGCGGTCGGCACCCTTGATAAGCACGGGCTGACCATTAACCAACAGCTGCGCGTTGCGTATCTCAACCTTTCTGAAGCCCACCTTTTGGTTGGTTACGGCCACGTATGCGTCCTCGTCTGCCTTCTTAGGCTGTTGTCCTTTCTTTACGCGCGAATCTACAACGATTGTTCTCAGCGTATATAGATAAGGTGTTTCGGCAGTCCACTTGTGCACATTGGGCACTTTCAGTTGCGTTTTACCGCTCGTTGCGTGGGTGCTGGTTACAAGATTGCCCTCGGCATCCAGCAATTGATGAATTAACGCCGTGCCATTTTGTGTCTTCGCATCGATGGTTAGTGTGCCATTGGTGTAATTGTCGGTTAAGTCGGGCGTGATGCGGAGGTCTTCCAGGTATGCTTTCTTATCGCGCGCATAGAGATATGTATCTCGTGCCAAGCCCGAAAGCCGCCAGAAGTCTTGGTCTTCGCAGTACGAGCCGTCGCACCAACGGAAACATTGGAAGGCGATGAGGTTATCTCCTTCTTTTAAATATGGAGTAAGGTCGAACTCTGGTGCAACCTTGCTGTCTTCTGAATAACCTACGAAACGGCCATTAACCCAAAGGTAGATGTTAGACGTTACCGAGCCGAAATGCGCGATAACTTGTTTGCCTTTCCATGCAGCCGGCAGCGTGATGGTTCGGCGATAGCTGCCCACGTGATTGTCTTTCACGGGCACTTGTGGCGGGTTGTCCTTGAAATGTCCGCGCCAAGCAAAGCCCACATTGAGGTAAACGGGGTCGCCATAGCCGTGCAATTCCCAGTTGCCGGGTACGGGCATGTTGCCCCAAGCCGTGTCGTTAAAGTCGGTTTCGTAAAAGCGTGTGGGGCGTTGGTCGGCATTTTCCACCCAATTAAATTTCCAATCGCCATGCAACGACAAGTAGTTTTCCGAGCGTTTGGGGTCGCCCATCTTCGCCTCCTCATCGTTTTTAAAGGGGAAGAAGTTGGTGTGCATGGGCATCCGGTTCAGGGTGTTCACCTGCAAGTCGTGCCATTCGGTGAACGTAGGCTGTGCCGCGATGCGGCTGGCGGCTACTGTTTGTTTGGCGATGCCTTTTACATTGCCCCTTGTTGCAGAACGTTTAGGCTTGCTTTGCGTTGCTGTTTGGGCTTGTGCTTGCAAGCAGAGGGCAGTCAGTGCCGCCCAAAAGAAAATTTTCTTCATGTTGTGAAGGATTGTTGTTAGGTTGTTTTGTTTTGCAAAGATACGATTTTTAGTTGAGTTTGGAGGTGGTGAGGGTATAAGTTGGTGTGTTTTTGGGTTGATGAGTTTTTGAGTTTTTTGGTTGATGAGTTGATGCGTTTTTAAGTTGATGAGTTTTTAAGTTGACAAGTTGACGAGTGCCCAAGTTCGTCAGTTGATGGGCTCACAAGTTAACTGGCTGAGCGATCGGACGCCAGCAAGCGTTAAATTCGCAAGGCATATCACTCCCCTCTCCCCTTGGAGAGGGGTTGGGGGTGAGGCCGGTAGGGGTTGGGGTGAGCCTGGTTGTTTTGCGACAAAGGCGAGTGATTAGAAAACAAAACAAACCGCCACACTACGTACTTGATGTGGGTACGCAGTGCGGCGGCTGTATGTTGTGCAAGAGTGGTGTTAGCGTTTAACGCGCTTAACGCTCTTGGTGCCTTTGTCGGTGTGGCGTATGAAATCCAATTCACCTCCGTTGCCAGAAGTGGGGGTAAGCCTAAGGTTGTCTCCCTTGAAAAAACAAGTGTACGTTTTCTGCGCTCCACCTTTGGGGGTAAATGTCAGCGTGTTGTTGGAGAAGGTGTACTTTCCTTCTTCCGTGATTTTGCTGTTGTTGTGGATGTCGGAGGTAAAGAAATATTGCCTATACTCAGTACATACCATGAAGTAGGTGCCTTTGCTGCTAGCTTGCGCCCTCCATGTGCCTACAATTGGACTTGCTTCGTCGTCTTCGCCTGATTCGCTAGCGCAAGACATAAATGATAAACCTGCAATCAATACCATGAACATAGCGGCAAGTTGCCAGGCGCGATTTTTTAAACTGGTACTTTTCATGAACTTATTTCCTTTCTTTATAAGATGAATTAATTTGTCGCAAAGTTACAACAATTGACCTTAACGCGAAAAGTAAAAAGGATTTTTTTTGTTTTTTTAGGCAGATTGTGGAACTTGCGTTTAGTGTAAACGCCCTTATCCTCAACTCCTTTCCTAGGGTAAGGGCTGTGGTGTGGTGTGTTGTTAAGGCATGTTCTAGAAATTCCCCGCAAAGGTAATTTCTAGAAACTGGCCTTAATCCGTTTGGATGGCGCCTTATATTTTCCCAATCAACTCTTCCATTCCTTGCGATGCACCCATGCGCAGTTGCTTAACCTGTGGGTTATAGGTGGTTTCTACGGGTTCGGGGTCGATAAGATAGATGGGTGTTGCGGGCGGAGCATAGGCCAAAAGGCCGGCTGCGGGGTAGACATTGAGCGATGTTCCGATGATAATCAGCACGTCGGCTTGCCTTACGGTGCGTGCCGCCAAGTCGATAAGTGGCACCGACTCGCCAAAGAACACGATGAAAGGACGGAGTCGAGAGCCGTCGGCCGCCTTTTCGTCGGGCCTGACAATGGCGTTGTCGGGCGTTAGCGTGCGGATGTAACGCGGATTGTTTGGGTCGGCCGAGGAACAGACTTTGAGCAGTTCGCCATGTAAGTGGATAACGTGCGACGAGCCTGCGCGTTCGTGCAAGTCGTCTACGTTTTGTGTGATAACGGTTACTTGGCATCGTTTTTCAAGTTCGGCAATAAGCTGATGCCCCTTGTTGGGCTGCGCGGCGAACAGCTGTTGCCGCCTTTCGTTGTAGAATTGGTTCACCAAATTGGGGTCGGCGAGCCATCCGTCGTGCGATGCCACCTGCATAACGGGATAGTTTTCCCACAGTCCGTCGTTGCCTCTGAACGTCTTTATGCCGCTTTCGGCAGACATACCTGCGCCTGTAAGAAAAACTACATGTTTGTTTTTCGTGCTCATGACGTTTCGT
>CAUPVH010000026.1:0-9286 GCA_963514635.1 uncultured Prevotella sp.
CGTAATGGCCTTGCCCTCCTTGTTCTTAAAGGCATATTGGAACGACTTAACGGGTTCGCCCAAGGTCAAGGCAAGCATCTTATATACCGTGGCAAGCATCTGTGTCTTGCGTTCTTGTATCTGTGCTGGTTTTGCTTTTGCTGCAACCATCTTGCGAAGTTCAAGTCCAAACTCGCGCAACTTCGACGAAATCAACTTCGACATGCGGCTAGAGTTCTCGCTCGAATAGGTTTCGGGCATCACGCTTTTGGGCACAAGGCCATATTTTTCGGCCAAGTCGGCCACGCCACAGAACGTTCCACCATCGTTAAGCGGATGCTTAAAGAAGAATTGCACTTCGGGATCGTTGATGGGTTTCTTGGCACAGTCTACCACACTTTGCAGCATGAGGTTTGCTTTTTCTAGCTGGTCGTAGAAAAAGAGGTAAGCGTGCGAATACTCAACCGTTAGCGAATCGCTGCGTAAGGCAAAGTCGGCCCTGAGCACATTCAGGCCTGTAAACATCCAGCATCTACCCGAACTCTTTTGGTTGTGAATGTTTTGTTTGGGCGTTTCCACGCTAAAATACGCGTCAACGTCGGCGCGACTTTGTGGCGTACGTGCCAACTCGTCAATAGAATTGGTGGCAATGGCATTAGCGATGGCTCTTTCGGCCGTGGTTTGTTTACCGTTTTGCTGTATCTGTTGCAGCATTTGCAAGGATATTCCGCCATCCTTGGTTTGGGCGTTAAGGCTGCCTACTACTGCCAGGCAAGCTCCCACAATCAGCGTTTTGTTGTTCATAAGTTGTTTGGGTTTGTATTTTTGCACAAAGTTAGCAATAAAAACCATCATAAGCAAACAGCTTACGCCCTATTTGTTGGTGCAGGGGGGATTACGGGGGGTGGTTATTGGGGTCGGAGAGTAGTTCTTTTGGTCTGGCTAGTTCATGTTGTTTATCTAGTTGTTTTAGTGAGGCTAGCCCGATAAGCCAACTAGGCTAACTATTATGGGCAGATAAAACCAATCTTGTTGCTATCGTTAATTAGTGTTGTTAGTCAATACTGCGTTTCCTTTTTTCTTCTATTTTGATTATATTTGCAAAGGCTATGGTTTTGGAAAATAACCTTATCGTTTGTTCATTAATTTCAAAGGCATGATGGAGAATATGGTTCATAGATTGTTGTTGGGGAGAAAATGTTGGCGCCTGTTTTTGCTTTCTCTCCTTTTGGCACCAGTAAATATGCGCGCACAAGTGGCTACACCAACAGAGAACGCAGACAGTGTGGCGAGCGAAAAGACTTTGGCGGAGGTGAACGTAATTGCAAAACACCTTACACGCGAGGTCGATCGCATCGTGGCTATGCCCACAACCGAACAACGTAAGCATGCACATACTGGCTACGACCTTGTGCGAAACCTTATGATACCTGGCGTTAGCGTAGACCGGAAAATCTTTAAGGTGAACACACCAGCAGGGGGAGCTACACTTTATATAGATGGGCGCGAGGTGGATGTTCGTGAAGTGCGAGCCTTACGACCGAAAGATGTGGCTAAAGTAGAGTATATCGACATGCCAGCGGGTAAGTATGCCAAGGATGTTGCCGCCTTAAACTTCGTTACAAAACGCTTAACGCATGGCGGATATACGCAGATTGATGCGTTGCAAGGCCTTGGTTTTTTGCAAGGCGACTATAATGCTGTGTCTAAATTTTCGGTGAAGAGCACCAATTTCAACGCTTGGGCAGGCTACGCCATACAGCAACCGCGAAACCATATCATAGAGAGCGAACACTTTTCGCTTGCAAGTGGCGATGTTGATAGAATGGGCGTGTTGCCCGAACGCTCTACTTTAAGCATTAACAAGTATGCCCAATGCAGTGTGAGCAGAATGAAAGACCGAGCCACTTGGATGATTAAGGGAGGGCTGAACTATATGCGAACATTTGAGAATAAGGAGGGCGAATGGTATTATACTGGGCCGATAACAGGGCGGTTGGCTACTTTACAAAGCGGTGGCGAGCGTAGTTTTTGCCCCGAATTGTTTCTCTATGGAACATGGAAAATAGGCGAAAACCAATCAATAGAAACAGTTTACGATGGTTATTATTCGCGAAACCATTATCTTAATAATAACGTGGAGGGTGGAGATACGTACAAGTCGGACGTTACGGAGAACTATCTGTACTCGCGATTGGGCGTGTATTACAATCTTAAATTAAAGCATGGCAATGGCTTGTCGTTCAGTTTGTCTGAATATTTAAGGCTTAGTAAGTCGCACTATCACAACCTTTTGCCTGCGTGGCAACGCTTGCGCTCGTCTGAAACAATCTTGTTTGTTGACTATACGCAGCGTGTGGGGCGATTGTTTTTCGACTTCAAACCTGGCCTTTCGTACCTAAACTATCGGTTAAAAGGTTACGATGCCATAACGCATGTTACGCCTCGCTTGGGCTTTTCGGTGGCTAACCGCCTGTCGGATGTGCAACTATTGCGCGCCGAACTTAAACTAGGAAACACTTATCCCACTTTAAACACGGTGAATTATGTAACCCAACAACTGGATAGGGTGATGCTTAGGCGCGGCAATCCCGGCATGCACAATTCCATTTTATATTCTCCCCGACTAACTTATGGCTTAACTTTCTCGCGTTTGGCCATGAATGTATCGGCTAGCTATCTGTTTGCCAATCATATTATAACCAATGATTACCATGCCGAGGGCGATAAAATGGTGAATACTTTTAGAAGCGACACGCGCTATCATGCCCCTTCTTGCTCGTTTTCTACTACTTATCGGCCTTCAAAAATGTTTAATGTGAAGGTGGATGCCAATTGGGAAAGGAATGTGCTGAGGGGCGGAACACAATTGCAACACACAAAGTGGAGTGCTGCACTTGAAGCCAATTGTTACGTAAACGATTTCGCTTTTTCGGCATCAGTCAAAACGCCCGAACGCCAATTGGTTGATAATCATAAGCTGGTAAAAACGGGATGGCTCTACGATATTGGTTTGTCTTGGAACCATAATAATATCGGTGTAGAGATGAATTGCTCTAACCTCTTCATCAAACGCAATGTAACTACAACCGATTTGCTCGCAGGCGTGTATGCCTATCATGGCGAAAGACAAAGCGACTGGCATAATCAATATGCCACATTGAAGATGATTTGGAGTGTGGACTATGGTAAAAAGACACCTAAATCTGTGCGAAATGTCCGCAAAGAGGTCGAAAGTGCCATCCTGAAAGCTGAGTGAGGTGGGGTTACTCGCTTTCTTCCCCCACCTTAAACAAGCTGAAATTAACGCTTCCGTATGCTCGATGTTCCACAAAGTGGGGATGGTGGGAGAAGTCGTTGCCTTTTCCGTGCTCGAAAACAAATACGCCGTCGGGTTTAAGTAGTTGGTGTTGGAAAATCAAATCGGGGATTTTTTCCAATTCGGGTAAGGCGTATGGCGGGTCGGCAAAGATAAAATCGAACTGTTGGCGGCAGCTTTTAATGAACCGAAACACGTCGCCACGGATAAGCAAACTTTTGTCTGTGCCCAGTTTTGTGGTGCATTGGCGAATGAAATTGGCGTGTTCGCGGTCGGTTTCCACGCTCACCACGTTGGCACATCCCCTTGAAAGCAGTTCTAGCGAGATGCTGCCCGTGCCTGCAAAGAGGTCTAATGCCGTGGCATCCTCAAAATCTACATATGCGTTTAGCACGTTAAAGATGTTCTCTTTGGCGAAGTCGGTTGTGGGTCGGGCCTTAAACGAGCGAGGAATGTCGAAGTGCCTGCCTTTATATAGTCCGGTAATGATGCGCATGATGGGTGGGTTTGTTTGGGTGATTGGGGCGTGGTTGTTGGGGAAAACTTATCTTACGCCCTCTTTAACGCCCCTAACGAAGATGGTCATAAGGTCGTAGGGCAGTCCTTCAATGGCTGTGATGGATGCGCGATTGAAGTCGGCCACGGGGTTGGCCACGTATGTTTTCTTCACAAACTCCAACAAGGCGGTCTTCGTCCACTCCTTGTCGGGGATGTCACCCGAAAGGTGCAGCTCGTCTTGCATGCTGTCGAACCCCAGCTGTTTCCACACGTAAAGGATGAAGTATACGGCATCGCGCGAGCTGTTGGTGTCGAAAGCGTTGCTAAATTTAAACCTGTTCTTGCCAAACGAGAACACTTCTAGGCGCTTGTCATGGAAGTAAGCGTATAGCTTGCGCCTACTTCCCGTAAAGCTACGGCGGTGTAAATGCGTCCACACACCTTTCATCAGCGGCGTTATGCGCACGTCGGCAAAGTGGTCGTCAACCACTAATTTAAGGTCTTTGTTCACGGCGAAGGCTGCCACCGCATTGAGATCGGGCAGCACATGGTGCATCATCGTGTCGGCATCGGCCAAAACCATGGTGCGATGGTATAGTTGTCGCACGTCTTCCTCTTGGAATTCGTCGATGGGAACAAGCATAACGGGCGTGTCTACCAACAGGTTGGCACGCTTGTAACCACGAAGTAGCAAGGTGGATGTTTTGAAAGCCTCGCGTAAGTTGGCCGCAACAGAGATGCCGCTACGAACGGTATAGGGTTCGAAAAACAAGTTCGTCTGCACCGTAGGGTCAACTGCGGCGAAGGAAAGCGTGTTGCGTGTGGCGCGTATCACCAGTCGCGTTTGCTGTATATGTAGGTCGGGGGCAGTTTCCTGCATGGCTTTGGGTGGGGTTTAAGCGGCGGCGCGGACGATGCTTAGCACGCATAGGGCCAGCAATACTACTGCGCAAAACGCCAAGATGTAATTAATGTTTACTTTCATTCGGTGTTCGGGATACTTTTCCTAACTTTGCATTCCGTTGTGTTGGGTACGCCGTAACAAGGACAAACCTTGCACAACGCTCCTGCAAAATTACAAAAATGTTTGCAAACTTGGTGTTTAAGAAATCAAAAAACAATGATAACCGATGAGATAACCCTTCGCCTGACCCAATGTTTCGGCCATAAGCCAACAGCCGAACAGGCGTCTGCCATACGCCTTTTCGCCCATTTTCTGGCGCACAGAAATCCCCATTCGCTGATGCAGATGCGCGGAAGTGCGGGTACGGGAAAGAGTTCTTTGGCCGGTGCTTTTGTGCGAGCGTTGGCGTTGTTGGGACAAAAAACGGTGCTGATGGCACCCACGGGGCGTGCGGCCAAGGTGTTTTCGCTAAACAGTGGCGGGCATGCGGCCTTTACCATCCATCGTAAGATTTACCGGTTGCGTGCCTTTGCCGGCGTTGGGGGAGAGTATAACCTGAACGATAACCTGCATGCCGACACGCTGTTTATGGTGGACGAGGCCTCGATGGTGGCCAACGGAGGTGGGGCAGAGGCCGCTTTTGGCAGCGGACGACTGTTAGACGACCTTGTGCGATATGTCTATGCTGGGCGCAATTGCCGTCTTATGCTCATCGGCGACCAAGCTCAGCTGCCGCCAGTGGGCGAAGAACAGAGTCCGGCACTCGACACACAGTTTATGCAAGGCTATGGCATGGAGGTGTTTGCATGCGACTTAAACGAGGTGGTAAGGCAGCAATCGGCTAGCGGCATCTTGTTTAACGCCACTTGTTTGCGCCAACTGATGGGGTGCGATGAAGACACGCTGTTGCCACGTATACGCTTGGAGGGGTTCGCCGACTTGCAAATTGTTCCTGGCGACGAACTTATCGAGACACTCAACACCAGCTATGCAGAGGTGGGAATGGACGAAACCATCGTGGTGACACGCAGCAACAAGCGGGCGAACGTTTTTAACCAAGGCATCAGAAACACGGTGCTTGGCCGCGAAGAACTGCTTACCACGGGCGATTTGCTGATGGTGGTGAAGAACAATTACCATTGGACGGAGAAAGAACGGAGCACTATTGGCTTTCTTGCCAATGGCGACAGGGCGCGCGTGCTGCGGGTGAGAAACGAACAAACGGCTCATGGCTTGCGCTTTGCCGATGTGTGGTTGCAGCTTACCGACTACGAGAACGAGGAGCTGCAAGTAACGGTTGTGCTAGATAGTTTGCTTTCTGAGTCGCCTGCGCTCACGGCTCAGCAAAACGAGGCACTATATAATAATGTGTTGAACGATTACGCCGACATACCCTTGAAGGCCGATAGAATGAAGATGGTAAAAGGGGATGCCTTCTTCAATGCTTTGCAGGTGAAATTCGCTTACGCCGTTACTTGCCATAAGGCGCAGGGCGGACAATGGGAACATGTGTTCCTCGACCAAGGCTATGTGCCAGAAGATACATCGCGTTCTGATTACTTACATTGGCTGTACACGGCTTTTACGCGAGCCAAAAGCAAATTGTTTTTGGTGAATTGGCCGAAGAATCAGGTGGAATAAACCTCCTCAACGCAGTCCATAACGGCTTTATCCCCAACCTCTCTCCAAAGTGAAAGGGGAATGATGTGCTTTCCCAATTGCGTTGTAAGGCACAGATTGAAGGGTGGTTTGAGGGTTTCACTGCCGTGTTTGGCAAGTATGTTGGCTGTTGTAATTATGCTTGTTCAATACGTTTTTTGAAACCAATGCAGTACAAGCTATCTTGTACTGCGAGTACAAGTGGCTTGTAGTGTCAGTCTTTGTTGCTAGTAGCCTCACAAACAGAGTTGGTAGTGACGCAAGTTGATGCTGACTGGTTAATAATTTAAGGAGTTAAGGAGCTCATTTTAGGAGTTAAGGAGTTCATTTTAGGAGTTAAGGAGTTATGGAGTTAAGGAGTTAAGCCAAATGCCTTGATGGCGTTAGCCATTTTTTCACCTTTTCACCCTTTCACTTTTTCACCTTTAAACACCTTTTCACCTTTTCACCTTTAACACTCTCACTTCCGCATTCCCCATCTTCTCCACTTCGTGCATTTCCTTGTTGTAGAACACGCTTTGTATGGCCTTATTGATGATGCCGTGACCCACTGCTAGCACCGTTTGGTTGGGGTAGCGTTGGGCAATCATGTCGAGAAAGAGGCGGGCGCGATGCTTGATGGCCGTTAGCGACTCCACGTCTTCGGGCCAAACCTTGTCTTTTAAGCTAGGGATAAATGCGCCAGTGAAACCGCCCCAATCGCGTTCGCGCAAGAGTGGGGTGGTGCAGAAAGGCTTGTTGTGGGGCGCTGCAATGATACGACAGGTGTGTTCGGCGCGTTGTAAGTCGCTGCTTACAAAAGCGTCGATGGGCGTATCGCTAAGTTCGTGAGCCAACTTTTCGGCTTGTGCCACGCCCGTTTCGTTCAGTTCGCCTTGCGTTTGGCCTTGAAGTATTTGGTTGGCGTTGGCCACAGTCTCGCCGTGGCGCACCAGTAAAAGGGTTGTCATCTATTTAGTTTGTGAGGTTTTGAATTTTTATGAGCACGTCGGTTTGGGGCGAGAGTTTAGGCGTTTGTGCCCAAAATGCGCATTATCCGTTTGCAAGTTTGTGCGAAAAAGGTTGCTTTCTACTTTTTCATTGGGCGTGTTCGGTTAGCCTAAGTGCCGACCTTTGTATGCCCTTTGTCGCAAACACCGCACAAAAGTAAACAAAAATATTGCACCGACAAAAGATAGTTTGTATTTTTGTAGTCGGGTAATGGAGCGTTCCAATACTTTTCGAGCAATGAGAAAACAACAGCAACACATGCTTGCAGATAGTCTCTAAGTTGACAGAACCTGCCATATACCATCCAGTTGTATATATAATAATGAGATATGAAGACAGTTCAAACATCTTTCATCCGTGCCATCATCGCCGTTGTGGTGGGACTATTGCTAATTAAATACCGTGAAGACACGGTGACGTGGATAACCATTATCATTGGCGTGTTATTCATTATATCGGGCTTAATCTCGTGTATCGTCTACTTGGTGAACCGAAACGCCAAGCCTACGGCTGCTGTCGACGTAGAGGGAAGGCCTATTTCGCTAAACAAACCCACGTTCCCCGTGGTTGGTATAGGCAGCTTAGTGTTGGGCGTTGCCTTGGCTGCGTTCCCCAACCTTGTGGTTAATTGGATGGTTTACATCCTCGGCGCCATTCTTATCTTAGGTGCCGTGGGGCAATATGTAACCTTGGCCGGTGTGGTTAAGCTCTCTAAACTGAGCCTTTATTTTTGGCTCATGCCCTCGTTTGTGTTTGTTGTGGGGCTCATTGCCCTCTTCAAGCCCTCGTGGATAGCCTCTGCCCCCTTGCTCTTCCTTGGTTGGGCTATGGTGTTTTATGGCGTAGTGGAATGTGCCAACGCCTTTAAGATAATGAACATACACCGACAAGTGGCACGAATTGAGGCACAACAGCAGGCCGAATGCGAGGCGATGGAGGCCGATGCGGTGGAGGTTGGCACGCAAGATGAAACGGAAACATCATCTGACTTGTCTGACTTGTCTAAACAGTCTGACCTGTCTGACCAGTCCACAACGCCCACAACGCCCACTAACAACACGCCCGAAGAGCAGGATAATCCTAACTTAGGTGCGGGAATTTAAGTCCTGTCGAAATTCTTTAAGTGATGGTTGAGCAAGCAGACAACACACCATTGCAGACTGCGGAAGGCTGTCGCGTTCTGTTGGCTGGTGCAACGGGCTATTTGGGAAGTTTCGTATTGCACGAATTGCAACGGCGAAACTACTCAACGCGCGTGATTGTGCGCAATCCGTTGCGCATGCAATCGGTTTCGTCGAACGTTGATGTAAGGGTGGGTGAGGTTACGCAGGCCGACACTTTAAAGGGCGTTTGCGAAGACATAGACGTGGTGATAAGTACGGTAGGCATCACTCGGCAGAAGGATGGCATGACCTATATGGATGTTGACTTCCAAGCCAACGCCAACCTCGTTGACGAGGCTAAACACAGTGGGGTGAAACGTTTTATCTACGTTTCGGTGTTTAATGGCGCAAACATGCGGCACTTGAAGATTTGCGAGGCTAAGGAACGATTGGGCGACTACCTGAAAAACTCTGGGCTAGATTATTGTATTGTTCGCCCAACGGGGTTCTTTTCTGACATGCGCGACTTTCTAAAAATGGCAAAGGCAGGAAGTGTTTGGCTTTTTGGCGATGGCATGTTGCGCATGAATCCCATTCATGGGGCCGATTTGGCGCGGGCTGTTGTAGATGCTTTGCATAGCCAGCAGCACGAACTTAACATAGGTGGACCCGACGTGTTGACGCATAATGCGATTGCCGAATTGGCATTACGGGCCTATGGGCATCAGCCTCGCGTTCGTCATTTGCCCGACTTTGTGCGCCGCTCCACGCTCTTTCTCCTTCGTTTGTTTACTCCTGCCAAAACGTATGGCCCACTAGAATTCTTCCTTACGG
>CAUPVH010000027.1:0-9214 GCA_963514635.1 uncultured Prevotella sp.
TATCAGCACAACTGCATTTGCAGTGCAGAGAAAAGCTTTTTGTACAGATGCTTGCGCCTGATATGGGCAAACTCACCGATAAGACAATTAATTCCAAAAATAATTCTTTTTGATTATAAATACTCGCTACTCAACAAGAACCATTTAACTTGGTACACTTGTTGAGTAGCGAGTTTGTTTTTATAGTCAAAACGAAGTGTTCCTGAAATCAACCAATCGGAAATTACTAGGTTGAGCTTTTCATTAAGGCGAGGTACTACATCGTGTCAATTAGTGTAAAGCCAAATAAACTTTACCAAGCAAACCAGCAATTAACTTTATCCCAAATCGGTCATTGTATCAGACCAACAACGACTGCAAACTATCCTCGAAAAACGGATTGGCCACACTTCTTTCCAAAGCAAAAGCAAGAGCCAAGTTGTCGTAGTTCTCCCATAAACACGACTATCCATTACTCCCGCACCATCTAACGGAAGTGCCTATGTCTGAAAAAGTGAACAGGGAAGCCGCAAATACTCCCCTGCTCGGAATCCCATTTAATCATAATTCCTCATGAACAACCTTTTGCGCAGGTATACGCTGGACGCAGTTGCCTACCAGCAACCGTCCATGTCTTTGCAGTCTCCTTGTTCCAAGTCCGTACTTTCCTCGTCTTCGAAACAGTTAGAGCCCTTGCCCTCTATTGGTTTACCTGGGTCATAGCCGCCTCCAACACCAGGGCTGGCCCCTATCATCAGCTGCTCTATATCCAAGTTCATTAATTCGGCCTGAGGTTTTCTATATGTTCTCTTTTTCATTACACTATACATTATTTAATGATTACCTTCTTACCTCGATGGATGTAGATGCCCTTTTGCGGATTGTCTACACGTTGTCCGTTAAGGTTATAGTATGCGTCGTCATTCTTATTGTTCTCGTCTATGGTTACTCCATCTACACCTGTGGTCGTTTCCTCACCTTCGGCAGCAATTTCTTCGTCGTCAAACTGTAGTATCAGCTTGGCACCAGCTGGTTTCTTTACTTTAAGGTAAGCCTTATGCACAGGGAAATTAGGCACAGCTCCATTCACCTTCCTGAACGTTCCGCCTTGCATTACGTAGCAAACAGACTGTGGCATGGATAGAATGGTGGTAGGCTTTACCGTAACGCCCTTCATTACGCAGTTGGTAATGTTGTATTGCACATCGTCTTTCTCGCCAATAGTGTAATAGAAGTCGCCATTGGTGGCAATTTTATTATCAATAACCTTCAGCAGCACGCCAGTGTTGGCTGGGACGTAGCCGTACGAGTCGCTCACGCCCCCGTTGCAGTCGATGCTCGTCATACGAATGCGATATGTAGCCGTGCCATAGTCGGGCTTACCATGCTCAACTTTTGAACCTGACACGAATGCGGCCACGCGCGAACCGTTCTCTGTAACACATTCTTTGAAGTCTACATCAAATTCACGGGCGAAAGTAGCATACTTCGTATTTATCTTCACATCTTTTATACGATAGTCTATTTGGTCCGTGAAGTTGTAAGGGCTTTGTTCCTCCTGCTTTGTAATGGAGTTATAGCGTGTCTTGGTCCATTCAGACTTGTACTTGTTATACGCCGACTTCTTAACGAATATCTTAGTATCGGGTGCAAACTCGTTGTAGTTGTTTCCCGTTGCGTCTAGTTCGAAACGCGTAGTGCTGAGCATTCCCTTAGTGGGATTGGCCTCAATGAAGAACACATTCTTCAAAGTGTTGCCCACAGTTACGAAAGCCTTGGCCCCGATGTACTCCACATTCTTCTTCACCACCACCTCTTTTACGTTAGGCGAAATACGCTCAAAGGCATAGTCTCCAATAAAACTCACCTCATACGTCTTGCCTCCATACTTGAAATCAGTTGGTAGCACATAGGTATGGTCGGTATTTTCGGTACTGAGCATGGCCGCCGCATTGTCAGAAACAAGAATGTACTCTTCTTTGGAAATAGTGAACGAAGGACGTATCAGGGCAAATTTCTTGTAGAAAGTGATGCCTTGATAATCACCAAACTTGTTCTTACGAACGTTAATGGCAATCTTACCCATTTTCTTTGTTGCCCCTTTGTCGGCATCGAATGCCGCATCGTTGACACCTTGACTAATGTTGGCAGCAGGTATTATCTCATCGCAAAGGAATGTGATGGTGTTAAGATTGTCACAAAGGCCAAACGCACGCTTACCAATATGCTTAACCTTGTTGGGTATGGTTACGTTCTTCAGTTTCTTGCAATCGTAGAAAGCGTAATCACCAATCTTGATGATAGATGGCGGCAAGAGGGTAAAGCGATCGTTAGCCTTACCCGGAGGGAATATCATTAGTTCTTGCTTATTCTTCGACAGCAAGTATCCGTCGATGCTTGAATACATTTCGTTGTCCTTATCCACGTTTATAGCGGTAAGTTTGGAACAGTATTTAAAAGCCTCAGGACTGATGGAGGTTGTTGCCTTCGTGATGCTTATTGTGGTAAGGGCCTCGCATTTCAAGAAAGCCTCCCTTTCTATTTTCACCACTTTCTTGGGGATGTTGATGCTGGTTATTCCACAATCGGCAAAAGCTCCTTCGCCTATTTTCTGTATTACGGCATTAGGGTCGAAAGTTACGGTCGCTAGCTTTTCGCATCCAATGAAAGCATTGGCATCAATATAGGCCACCGACTTGGGGATGCTAAATGCCGTAAGTTCTTTAAGGCCGCCAAACACGTTGAAACCTATTCTGTTCAGCTTACACTCACCTTCAAAGTTAAACGCCTTCAATTTCCTATTGGTTGAGAACGCGCCTGCATAGATGGAGGTTAACTTAGAGTTAGCGGGCACATTGATAACTTCTAGGTTTTCACATTCGTAGAACACCGCTCCAAGTGAGGTTATACCTTTGGGAAGTGTCACCACGTTCAATTTCGAACATCCTCTGAAAGCTAAATCAGAGATGTAGTTCACCTTAGAATTAGCATCGAACGTTAATGTTGAGAGATTACTCAATTGACGAAAGGCGTTTGACCCTATTGCCTCCACATTCTGCGGAATGTGAATTGAGGCGACAAATTGTGCATTTTGAAAGGCATGGTCGCCAATTCTGGTTACACTATTGGGAATAGTATAACTACTTCCCGGCTTGCTTGGCGGATAGCAGTATAGTAGCGTTTTGTCTGCCGAGAACAAAACACCATCCTCAATAACAAAGTCGGTATTGCCATTAGCCACATAATAGGTTGAAACCTTTGGGCACGACTCGAAACAACCTTCCATTAATCCTTGCCCAGGAACCTTGCCATACTTTTTAATGTCTTTGGGGATTGTTATCGAAGTCAATTCCCACGCATTGTATATGGCAGAATTACGGAGCGTAGTAACTTGGTTCAGGTCTACACTCCTTAAATGTCCGTTGTCTGAGATGGAATAGGTCGCTAACTTCTTGATACCATTTGGAACTACGTAGTTTTGCGTAGGTTTTCCTTGTGGGTACAATACAAGTTCATCTCCCTTGAACAGCACACCTTCTACTGCCGAGAATGAGGTGCTACCACCTGACTTTACCTCAAAAGCTTCAAGTGAAGACGTGGGAGCAATGGTAAACTGCCCCATGCCAATACTCTCCAAGTTATTGGGCAACATCACTTTCTTAAGACCGTTGATGTGAAGAAACGCACCTATGCATATACGTTTAACACTATTGGTTACATCATATACGCCACCAGCAGCCAATTGTACGTCTGAAGGCACCGAATAGAGTTTAGTCTTCCCCTTTGAGTAAAGTGCACCGTCGCTACCTGCCTCAAAATGCAGGTTTCCCGATGCAACGGTAAATTTTGGTGCTTTATTTAAACAGCAAAAAGCACTCTCGGATATACTGGTTACCGATTGGGGGATATGCACTTTGGTAAGTGGAGCCCAAAGAATACTAAAAGACCCAATTGTTTTAACCGTTCCTGGCATCGTTAGCTCGGTTACTCCATAACAGGCATAGCCTGGTTCATACTGCAACTCGGTAATTGTAAACGTAGCATCTTTACCATCGAACACGCTGTTAGGCAACGTTAACGCACCAGAAGGAAAGCCGTTGGTACCTATGAAGGCGAGTGTATGATTAGTGGGAGAAATCACTTTGTACCATAACTGGTTAAATGTGACGATTTGGCCGCTCGTATAAGCGAAACCTTTAATTGGCATTGCTGCGATAAACAACGTCAATAATAAAAGTCGGAAAGTGTTCATGTTCTTGCGATTTAAATGGATTATTAGATATTCTTGAAACTCCTACTGGCAACAACGAACGTACCACCTATGGCAGCACATCCATAATTTTGCGCACGGCAAACCCTTTCTCGCCTTAAGCAAAGATAGTTTGGGGCGAAAGTGTCCGCCTTTTACACATATATTTGGTGTCTTTTGTGTTTCATGACCTTTCTAAACTTAGTATCAAATGGTGAGCCGTACAATTCTCCTAATTCTCTATTTCGGGCTATTGTCGTCTCTAATTCTCCAAATTGTTTTATCATGACACACCCATTGCCTGCGCAATGGATGCTTTTCGGGAAAACTACTAGGTGAATACTGGGGCAGGATGCTTGCCTTCAAGTACATAAAGGAAAGTCAACTATCCATGTACAACCTATTTTAGTCTGCTTTTGCAAAGTTAAACATTTTTACAAGTAGAACAAACAAATACACGTTATTTTATGTTATAATGCGTTTCAAAAATAGAAGATATACAGACACTTACGCTGTTATTTCGCTTGAATAGTTCAAAAAATAACCTTTTCTTATCCTTATGACATTTCATACATATATCTTACATATCTATTGTAAGAGCAATGATAAGCTTGCGACTGGGAAAAACGAACTGTAGTGGCAAGCAAAAACAAAGCCACTGTGAAGGAATGACTGGTAAAAACAACCATAAAAGCCAACAAGTTTGTTTGAGAACAGCACGCAATCATTTCGTATTAAGCTTTTGGAAAGATGTGTACTTGGTGGGCGAACAGTTCACAACTGCGTCTAAAATTACCGTTCACTACACCTAAAACCCGTTGTAGCAACGACCGAAACTTACACTTCCACATACAGGCAGTGCTACAAGTTGTTGCTAGGTGCGCACTGATAAGCATATCGCACGGCCAACACCAAGTCTAGATAGTAAGTACACTCCTTATTATATATGGTAAACAAAAGCAGAGGACAAAGTAATATAAACCCCAATCAGTCATCAGAAGGCATCTATCAGTACTTTCTCCAATAACCGACTCTCTGTTAAATTTGGTCGTTATACTTTACAAAACACACCCTGTTCGCCACTCCTTTCTAGCGAAAAATAAGGTCGCTAAGTGGGCAATTAGCCGCTAAATACCAACTTGCACATTTCTGTTTTACTCCATTTTTAAGAATTTTTCCTGCATTTAGCACCACTTAGCCGTTCTAGTTTGGTTGCCAGCTCATAATTTTTCAAGCCCAACTACCCACTTTTAACCCCTAAAACTCCACTTTTTAATGGCTATTTTGGCCTTTTGAACCATGTATTTAATGGTTCGAAAAGGTTTTGTTTATACCGTTGCAGTGGATGTTTATGCTTATCGTCTTGCATTTAGCAGAATTTTGGCATGCGTTTAGCACCAAAACGCATTGCGTTTAGCACCAAAATGCGCTGCGTTTAGCACCAAAACGCACTGTGTTTAGCGGCATATTGCAATGCATTTAGCAGCAAATAGCCCAAAATATGGTGCAATTGGCGGTTCTTTGAAATAAATATTCATTTTGCCACACTCACAGACTAACCCCTTCCTGCACCAAAACCAACCTTCGCGAGAATCGATTATTTGCGGGCAACTAAACAACTAGTGGATAAAAAAGGCACTCATAGTGTTAAAATCTGTGCGGAAAAGAAGACAAAAGGAGAGGCGGCAGATGGCGGGTTAACAAGTTTGCAGGCATTTGGTTTATTAAGCTAGCATGGGTTGTTTATCTTATCTAGTCGGACAAGTCGGACAGGTCGGACAGGTCGGACGAGATTAACTAAGTAAACAAAAGCGCAAGATAAGACAATATAAAATGTGTGTAGGAATAGTGCGCGAACGAATTTTTTTGAGTAAGTTTGCAAATACAAAATAACGAATAACGACAATGAACTGGCAACAACTGATATCCAACATGCGCCTTGGACAAGAAGGCAAACTCCCCGAAAGGCACGACGACCGCTCGGAATTTAAACGAGATTACGACCGATTAATCTTCTCGGCTCCTTTCAGACGACTGCAAAACAAGACGCAAGTGTTCCCTCTGCCGGGGAGCGTATTCGTACACAACCGCCTTACACACAGCCTTGAAGTGGCCTCGGTGGGCATGTCGCTGGGCAACGATGTGGCTCGCGCGCTGGTAAAGCTGCATCCCGAATTGGCCAATACGCTGTTCGAAGAAATCGGCACCATCGTAAGCGCGGCCTGTTTGGCACACGATATGGGTAACCCTCCGTTCGGACACAGCGGCGAAAAGGCCATACAGACCTTCTTTTCAGAAGGGTCTGGGCTGGCGTTGAAAGACAAACTATCGCCCAAGTTCTGGACAGACCTCATCCATTTTGAAGGAAACGCCAACGCCTTCCGCCTGCTTACGCACCGCTTTAACGGACGTCGTGCGGGCGGTTTCGTCATGACTTACACCATGCTGTCTAGCATTGTGAAGTACCCTTTTGAAAGTGGCGCATCGGGAAAGAAAGGCAAGTTCGGGTTCTTTGCATCGGAAGCGGACACTTATTGCAAAATCGCCGATGAATTGGGCGTTATTCGCTTGTCTGCATCCAACGAGCCTTTGCGTTTCGCTCGCCACCCATTGGTGTATCTGGTAGAGGCTGCCGATGACATTTGTTATGAGGTAATGGACATCGAAGACTCGCACAAGCTGAAAATTCTCTCGTTTGAAGAGACCGAAGACCTACTGCTAGGGTTCTTCGATGAGCAGGAAAAGCGACGTATAAGAAAGCGAATTGAGGAAGAGGGCGTTGCCGATGTACACGAAAAGGTGGTGTATATGCGGGCTTGCGTGATAGGCTTGTTGGAGCGAAAATGCGTAGATGCCTTCGTTGCCAACGAGCAAAAGTTGCTTGATGGTACGCTTGACGGCTGTCTTATCGACCACATCTCGCCTTTGGAACGCGAGGCTTACCGCCGCTGCGAAATGGTTTCGAGACAGAAAATATACAACAGCAAGCCTGTGCTTGATGTGGAGTTGAGCGGTTATAACATTATGGAAACCTTGCTTACGGCATTGGTTGAGGCCGCTGCCGAACCGCAAAGGTACTATTCTAGGCAGCTAATTCAGCGGTTTAGCAGCCAATACGACATCAACAGCCCTAACCTTGAAACGCGCATACAAGCGGTGATAGACTATATTAGCGGTATGACCGACTTGTTTGCGCTAGACGTTTACCAAAAGATTAAGGGCATTTCGCTGCCCATCGTGTAAGGCGTTGACGTGCGAAAAGCAGTGGCAAGCGCATCGGCTATAGTCTATTCGCCTGCGCTTTCGCTTGCCACCACACACGTTTTCGCCCATTTCATCGGCATTATGTTTAAAACGTGACGTAGGGTTGTAGCCTTCGCACCTTCTCTTCCGAGAAGTCTTTCAGCAGTTTTAACTGTTCAAGACTTTGCAAGTCGCCATGCAAACGGCGGAAATCCACAATGGCCCGCGCCATATAAAAGTTGATGTACGGATGTCTTTTCAGTTCATTTAGACTTAGCTTGTTAACGTTTAGGCGGTGAATTTTAGCCAATTCATCGGCAGAAACGGCAAAGTAAGTGAGCGACTCAATGGGAAAATCGTCTATCTCGGCCAACTGTTCGATGCCTGAAAAACCGCCTAGCCTATTACGATAGTTCACTATTTGTCGGGCAAAATAACTGCCTATGCCAGGCACTTTCTTCAAGTCTGTGGTATCTGCCGTGTTTAAAAACACGTGCATACCCGCCTTCAACTTCATGGGATAGCGCAAAGAGTCGCGCTGGTGCATGGTGCGCGGCCGCTCGGAGGCGATGAAATCGGCCGCTGGGCGATAGTCGTCGGCAATGCGAATGTAGGGTTCTAGTTGCCGATATTGCTTTAAAGTAAGCCCATATAGTCGGGCAAAGTCGGATGGCTGCCGAAAAACACCGCCCTTGTTCCTGTATTTTAGCAAGCTTTTCACCTGCCAAGGCTGCAAGCCCAAAGCCAAAAGTTGTTCGGGCGGAGCCGTGTTTGGGTCGAAGGGCGTTAGGTGAATGGCCATCTGTGTGGGCTCGTCCAAGTTCCAATCTTTATCAGCATGCGACGATGAAACCGCCTGTTTTGACACCTTACGCTGCTCGGCAGCAGGTTTGTCGGCCGTTATTGACAAGCCACTCGACCAACGAATGGCCACGAAAATCACCACAATAGCCACCAAGAGAAAAAGGATGGCCTTGCGGTCGGACTTTGGAAAGTAGAAAAATTCTTTCATTGACATGGTATGTAGGATTATTGGTTTCGGTTAAATGGGGATTTTTGGATGGTTCGCCACATGTGTGGGGCAAATCCGAAACATCAGAACAGCCCTAGCTGATGCAAGAAAATGGCAAGTATGCACAGCGGACAAATGTAGCGCACGCTGAACAAATAGACGCCAAAGAGCGTGGAACGAAGTGTGCCCCAATTGGTGAACTCGTCTTTTACAAGCTTTCGCGGCACAAACCAACCAAGGAATATGCAGGTGAGAAAACCGCCCACGGGCAGGAATATCTGGCCTGTTACGAAGTCGAATATATCGAACAGCGTGTGCCCAGCGATGCTCAAACCGCTCATTGCCCCCAACGAAAGCGAAAAAAACACGCCTATGGTAAGTGTTCCTGCCGTTACGATGGTGGCTGCTTTCTTACGGGTGGTGTGCAATTCTTCGAAGAAGAAAGCGGTGCTTACCTCGTGCAACGAGATGAGCGACGTGAGTGCGGCTAAGCCCAAGAGGGCATAGAACATGAGCGAAAGCACGTATCCCACGATGGGGACGCCCGAAAAGGCTTGCTGAAACACGTGGGGAAGGGTGATAAAGATGAGCGAGGGGCCGCTATCAGGGCTTACTCCCACCGAGAATGCGGCAGGAAATATCATCAAACCTGCCAAAATAGCCACCAAACTGTCGATAACGGAAATCTGAACAGCCGATTTAAGCAGGTTGGTTTGCCTACTGAAATAGGA